>DAOUQG010000094.1 GCA_030625765.1 Thermohalobacteraceae bacterium
CATAATGAGGATCAAAAATACCACAGTTTGCTCCAACACCAGCAGCTGTTTCATATTCTGGTCCATCAACTAGTACTTTCTGTCCTTTATAAGGTCCTGATTTTAATTCAAAGTGTTCAGCTGCCTTTGCACACGACATAGAACATCCATACCAGCAACCATCAGGGCTGCCTTGAGTTAAATATCTATCTCTGAAAACATTTGAAGCTATCTTATAAGTATCAGGATGTGCTCCAAATTTATAGTTGTGAACAGGTAATAAATCATAATCATCCATAACTTCAATTATATTTGCTGTACCAACCTGCCTCATTCTACATTGTTCGTTATCATAAGTATGAATTTCCTTATGAAGCTTGATACCAGCTTTATTAATCCTAGAGATATCAGCAGGATTATTTAAGTCGCCTTTTACTCCTCTGAATCTAATAACTAAAGCTTTTATATTCTTATCTCTAAATACAGTTCCAATTCCACCTCTACCTGCTTGCTTTAATCTTGCAGTTTTCTTTCTTGGATCGTAGAAAGTGAAATTAAGAAGTCCAATATTAGTATGATCTGCAGCAGTACCAGCAGTAACTACAGCTATATTTCTCTTATCTTCTTCTGAAGTTGCATACATTTCAGTAAGCTCTTCTCCTAATAAATGAGCATCTATTGACTCTAAAGGTGCTTCTTCTATTCTAACTATGCCTTCATTACCATCTATGAAAACAATAACTTCATTTTCAGACTTTCCTTGAAGCTCTAATGCATCCCAACCTGAGAATTTTAAGAAAGGTCCAAAATATCCTCCAACATTGCTATCAATCACCATATTAGTTAAAGGTGATAAAGATACTACAAGAGATTTTCCCGCTCCTGGATATTGAGTAATACCACCAACAGGTCCACTTGCAATAATTATTTCATTTTCTGGGTCATTCCACTTTGTTTCAGGAGTTACAGCATCCCATAAATATCTTAATCCAAAGCCTTTACCGCCAATGAATTTGTCCTTCATCTCTTGAGTAACTTGCTTTGATTTTATTTCGTTATTTGAAAGATTTACATATAAGCTTCTATTTGTATATCCTTTTTCGATCTTGCCAAGCTCATATTTAAACTCTGTTAAAAGCTTATGTCCTTCAATCATTTTTTCTACATTCATCTTTTTCGCCTCCTTAAAATCTATTATTTTTCTTCTATAAAAAGTGCTCCAGTTGGACATTTCTTAGCACATAATCCACATGAAATACATTTAAAAGGTTCTATATAGTCATCATGCTGCATCATAACTTCCTCAGGACATACACTAACGCATATAAAACATCCTACACAAATATCTTTATTAATTCTTACTATACCGTTCTTATCCCTATATATTGCTTGAACAGGACATACGTCTATACACTTTCCACATTGAGTACAAGTTGCAATTCTCTTATTATCTTCTTCATCTACCTTAACTCTTAATGCAGCTTTCTCTACATTTTCTTCTTTAAAAAATGCTTTAGAACATGTCTCCTCACATAAATGACAATTGATACATAGTTCTTCTTTCTTTGCCAATATTTTCAAGAAATCCACCTCCATAAATTATTAATTAATCGCAATAAAAAGTAAAACTTGATTCAAATATATCTTTAGCTCCAGCAGGTTTCAGATTGAATCAAGTTAAATACTAATACAGTTCTTTACTCCTGCAATAAAAACAAAAGTAAAGAACTGTAATTATCTTATATAATGCTTATAATTACTAGTTATGTTACCTGCTCTAATGATATATATGAGAATATTCTATATCAATATTACATAAAACTCAAGAATAATGATTTTTAGTTAGTATATTATAACCAAATTTTAAACTACAGATGGTTCAAGTACAAGTTCTCCTCTAGCAAATCTATCTTTATCAAGCATACTAACATCTATTGTAGTTTCTTCACCTAAAATTTGTTCAGCAAGTAATAATCCAGTAATAGGTCCTAACATGAATCCATGTCCACTAAACCCTATAGCTAGATATAATCCTTCAATTTCTTTTATAGGTCCTAATATAGGTTGCTTGTCTGGAGTTAGGTTATAAAGCCCTGACCATTGTCTAATTACTCTAAGTTCTCCAATCGGAGGTAATAAATCTGTAACTGTTTTTGCCATTTCATCTAAGAACTGCCAGCTTGAAGTTATTCTTAAATCTCTAGGCTCATTTGAATCTCCTCTACCCATAACAAATGATCCATGAGGAGTTTGTTGACAGTAAATATTTAAAGAAAAAGACATTACCATTGGTCCTTGAGTTGGTTCAACAGGTTCTGTTACTAATATTTGGTGTCTCTCTGAAAATACAGGCAAATCAACACCAACCATTTTGCCAATCTGTGCTGAATATCCACCCGCTGCATTCACAACTTTTCGAGTTGATATTTCGCCCTTATCAGTAATTACACCAACAATTTTTGAACCTTCTGTTTTTATACCTAAAACTTCAGTCTTAGTATATATCTTTACTCCTAATCTTCTTGCAGCTTTTGCATAAGCATCAGTAGCAAGGAATGGGTTTAAGTGACCATCTTTAGGACAGAAAGTTGCACTATTTATCTTATCAATGTTTAAGTAAGGTACTATTTCCTTAGCTTCCTGAGGAGTAATCTGCTCAACTTCCATACCTAAGCTTTTCTGAAGTTGAACGTTCTTTTTAAACTGTTCATGTTCCTTTTCAGTTGAAGAAACAATCAAATATCCACCTTGTTTAAATTCTATATCTCCATCATATTGTAATTCTTCATTAGCAGTTTCGTAAAACTTAATACTTTCCATAGATAGCTTACAGTTCATTTCTGTACCCCATTGCTGTCTAACTCCTGCACCACATCTTCCTGTAGAACCACTAGCTAAATAATTTCGTTCGATTACAACTACATTTTTTACACCCTTCTTTGCAAGGTTATATGCGATAGAGCAGCCAGTAATTCCTCCACCAATAATTACAACATCAGCAGTCTTATTCATCGTCTTCACTCCCATCAGCTATAGTTTTCAGCTTAATTCCCATAGTAGGAGGTCTTGTAACGCAGGTTTCTAACTCAGAGATATTTTTTCCAGTCGCTTTTGCTATCTCTCTTAGAATTAATTGGGAACAAGTTCTTCCTTGACATGGACCCATACCAGCTCTTGAAACTCTCTTAATTTCCTCTAGAGTTGTATATCCTTGATCTATTAAATCTCTAATTTCCTTTAAAGTTATATCTGAACATCTACAAATAATAGTATTGTTATCCATTTTAAACCTCCTCCACCTTTATATTTCTAAAATCATAAAGGAATTCTCTTGGTACAGCTACTGAAATAATAGGAGTTTTATCAAAAGATGGTGGATTAAGCACCTTTACTACGCTTACATCAGTGATGTACTCTCCTGCTCTATTTAAGCCTTTTACAATATCTCCTTCTTTAGGTAGTGGTAAGAACTCAAAAGGAATTCTAAATAACAATTCTTCATCTGAATAACTACCATCTATAACCATAATAGCTAATCCTGGACACACACTTACACAAAGTCCACAACCATTACAATTTTCTACATTTATATTAGGAATATTGTTAATGTCATTCATTTCCATTATTGCATTTCGTTTACATGCTGTTGAACATGGGTTGCATGGTATGTTTTGGAAGCATTCTATAACTGCAACTGGTCCTTTATTTATTCTCTCCTCATCAGGGAAAACTGACTTGATATTTTCCATAGTTGGAATACCTGTTTTATTAATCATGACCTACACCCCCATTACTTTCTCTATTCCACTTCTAATTCTATCGCCTACATGTCCTGCTCGTAGAGACTCTAACTGCTTAGTATAATCTTCTTTTAATTCTTCAAATTTTTCATGTCTATATCCAACTTTTTCAGCAGCACATAAGCCTGCTAAATAACCTTCAACCATCGCACTACTTGCTTCTTCTACTCCAGCAACGTCACCAGCTATAAAAATCCCTTCAACAGTTGTCTCATAATTTTCATTTCTAATCGCAGTCTCCCCACTTAACTCTGGAACATACTTCATTTTACATCCAGCTTGTTGTAACAGTTCACATAATGGAGATAACCCTACTGATATACACATAACATCTGCTTCTATAGTTTCTTCAGTACCCTCAATTGGTGTCCAGTTTTCATCTAGTTTGCAAATTACAACCTTTTCCAAACAGTCTTGTCCAATAGCTTCTTTAACAGTGTATCTTGTTCGGATAGGCACACCCATTCTCCTAACCTTAGAGGCATGTACTAAATATCCACCAATTTCAGGAGCAGCATCAATAATACCTACAACCTCCACTCCAGCCTGCATTAACTGATAACTTACTATAAGTCCAATATTACCCGCTCCAACCATTAATACTCTTTTTCCTGGCTTTATTCCATAAACATTCATTAATGTTTGAACTGCACCAGCTCCATATATTCCTGGTAAATCATTTTGAGGAAATGCTAATACCTTTTCACTAGCTCCTGTAGCTACAACCATTGCTTTAGGTTTTACCTTTTCATATTTACCATTGTTTTCTATTGTAATTACACCATCTTCATATAACCCTAAAACATTTGCATTTTTGAGAATTTCAACATTCTCTTTATATTCATTGATTTGATCCAGCAAAATATCAGAAATATTAAATCCTCTTTTAGAAGCATATTGTTTTTCAGAACCAAAAAACATATGTGTCTGTTTTATAAGCTGTCCGCCAAGTGTTTCATTTCTATCCATAAGTAATACCTTCGCACCACTTGTAGCTGCACTAATAGCAGCACATAAACCAGCAGGGCCACCGCCTATAATAGCTATATCAACTTTTCTCATAGGATTTCACCCTTTCCTTTTTGAGTTTCTACAACCATTCCTTCCTCAGCATAAGTTACACAGGTTCTAACATTAGGTTCACCATTAACCACCATTATACATGAAGCACAGTTACCAATTGCACAATAAAAACCTCTAGGTCTATGCTTAAATAAACTTTCACCTAAAACCTTTACACCAGCAGCATGTAAAGCTGCTGCTATTGTTTCGCCTTCATATGCTTCTACTTCTTGTCCTTCAAATGTAAACTTTATCTTCTTACCTTTTTTAAAATCTAAAATTGGATGCTCTTTAATTCTCATGTTTTCACTCCTTTTTCGACAAATGTTAACGTAATGTTATGTAAATATTGTGAATTCAATAAATTTTCACACTATTTACTATAGCAGTATTCTACATAGGTGGATAAACTCCTCCTTTTTTTTGTCTAATATTATAAATTAAATCGTGATATAAAGTGAAATACTAGTATTCTGTAAATACTATGAAATGATTAAAAAAACTTAATATTCGAAGATTAAAAATAATTCCAAATTCAAAGTTCATGAACAGCTACACATCTGTAATTTACACAATTGTTTCTAATAACAAAAATTTTAATGTACAATCTATTAAGTGTAATTATATCAAAATCTTAACATTATTTATAGAATCATTCATTGTATTTAATTACAATAATCAACTCATATGTTAATAACTGTTAATTTTTCTGCTGATGGTATTGAAAAAGCAGAGAGTAAACTCTCTGCTAATTACAATTATATTACAGATATGCATATAAAAATGTATGAACTCTAATTTCATTACTATTAAATACTTCTAAACTTTTAGTTTTACATTCATTCCTAAACCATCTTTGTTTTTATCTATTATAGGATTAATATATTCTTTTAATAATTCTTCTACCTGTTCAGCTGATCTACCAATATATTTCTTAGGATCCATGATACTGGATATTTCTTCTTTAGAAAGATTGAACTTTTCACTTTCAATTATTCTGTATATTAAATCATTCTTATTTCCTTTTTCTTTTACTTCTCTACTCGCTTCCATAGACAGCGTTCTAATCTCTTCATGCAATTCTTGCCTATCTCCACCTTTTTTTACAGCTTCCATTAAAATGTTTTCTGTAGCCATGAAAGGTAATTCATCTTCAAGATGTTTTTTAATTACATTTTCATATACAACTAGCCCATCAAACACATTTATTCCAATTTCAAGAATTGAATCACAAGCTAAGAAGCATTGAGGAATTGAAAGCCTCTTATTAGCTGAGTCATCCAGAGTTCTCTCAAACCATTGAGTAGAAGCAGTCATAGCAGGATTCATCGTATTTGCAATAATAAATCTAGACAATGCAGCTATTCTTTCACTTCTCATAGGATTTCTTTTGTATGCCATTGCTGAAGACCCAATTTGATTTTTTTCAAATGGTTCTTCAATCTCTTTAAGATGCTGTAAAAGTCTTATATCATTTGTAATCTTATGAAGTGATTGGGCTATACTGCTTAAAGCATATAAAACGTCAAAATCAACTTTTCTAGAATAAGTCTGTCCTGTAACTGGATAAGTACTATCAAAGCCCATCTTTTGAGCAACTAATTGATCAAGTTTTTTCACTTTTTCATGATCATTATCAAATAGCTTCAAGTAGCTTGCTTGAGTTCCTGTAGTACCTTTTACCCCTCTTAACTTCATGCTATTAAGTACATGTTCAAGATTGCTATAGTCAATATAAACATCATGCAACCAAAGTGCAGCTCTCTTACCAACAGTTGTAATCTGAGCAGGTTGAAAATGAGTAAATCCTAAAGTTGGTAGTTCCTTGTACTCTAAAGCAAAGCTTGCCATTTTATCCATTAGATTTACTAATTTATTTTTAATTAATTCTAAACCTTTACGCATTTGAATAATATCAGTATTATCTCCTACAAACGCACTAGTAGCTCCCAAATGAATTATAGGTCTTGCTTTTGGACATTGTTCACCATATGCATGAATATGAGCCATTACATCATGTCTAAATTCCTTTTCCTTTTGAGCAGCAACCTCATAATTGATATTTTTTCTATTTTCATTTAATTCATCAATTTGCTCCTGAGTTATGTTTAGTCCTAGTTCTTTTTCTGATTCAGCTAATGCTATCCATAGTTCTCTCCAAGTTCTAAATTTAGAATCAGGTGAAAAAACACCAGCCATTTCTTCACTTGCATATCTAGTAATAAGTGGATTTTCATATTTTTCCTTCATATATTTCTCCTTTCTGCATAGAATAAATTTCTTATAAAAAGAAATGAGGTTATCTAGACCTCATATTATAAGCAATAAAAAAATAATTATTATTTAGTTAAAAACTTCTCAATTCTGTCTAGTCCTTCTTTGATATTTTCCATAGATGTAGCATAAGATAATCTAATGTAATCATCAGAACCGAAAGCTAAGCCTGGAACTACTGCTACATTAGCTTGTTCTAAAAGAACATTAGCTAAGTCAACAGAGCTTTCAATTTTTTGACCATGAATTTCTCGTCTCTTAATCTCAGAAATATTAGCCATAACATAGAAAGCACCTTTAGGTTTTCTACATGATAATCCAGGAATAGAGTTGATCTTCTCAACCATGAAATTTCTTCTTTCAACAAAATGCTTCTTCATTTCTTCTATTACACTTTGATCTCCTCTTAATCCTTCAACACTTGCATATTGAGATATCGAAGATGCATTAGAAGTTGTATGACTCTGAATATTTGTCATTATTTTAATAATGTCCTTATGTGCTGCAGCTATTCCTATTCTCCATCCAGTCATTGCATATGCCTTAGACATACCATTTATAACAATAGTTAAATCCTTAATTTGATCATTTAATGATGCTATACTAATATGCTTTTCATTATCATATATCAATTTTTCATATATTTCATCTGCAATTACGAAGATATTATTTTTTACTGCCCAATCCGCTATAGCTTGTAATTCTTCTTTACAATAAACTGTTCCTGTTGGATTATTAGGGCTATTTAAAAATATAGCTTTTGTTTTATCAGTTAATGCATTTTCTAAATCCTCAATCTTATATTTAAAATCGTTATCCTCAGATGTTTCAACATTAACTGGAACTCCATCTGCAAGCTTTACTAATTGTGGATAGCTTACCCAAAATGGAGTAGGTACAATAACTTCATCTCCTGGATTTAAAATAGCACTTAACGAATTATACAAAGAATGCTTTGCGCCACTAGAAATTAGAATGTTGCTTGGCTCATATTCTAAATCATTATCTCTTTTAAATTTTTCACAAGCTGCCTGCTTCAATTCCATGATTCCTGGAGTTGAGGTGTATCTAGTGTTACCATTTTTAATAGCTCTTATTCCAGCATCTTGTATGTTCTTAGGAGTGTCAAAATCAGGCTCTCCTGCTCCAAAGCCTATTACATCAATTCCCTTACTCTTCATTTCGTTAGCCTTAGCCGTAATTTCTAGTGTAACAGATGGTGTTATATTCATAGCTTTTTTCGAAAGATTAAATTTCATTTTATTCCCTCCGATTCATATTGTTTTACCAAGTATACATTATACTATAATGATAAGAAATCTTCTATAGATAATTAAATAATTTTGGAAAATAAATCAAAATTATTATTCACTTTTATGGTAAATATCTCTAAGAGTATTGTTAATTATAGTAAGAGAATCTTCAAAAATAGGCTTATAAAGCAAGTGTATTTTTTTATAATGCTTAAATCCCTCATCTGTTAATTTATAATGTCTAATTGATCTTTTATCTGGCTCTTCCCACCATCCCTTAACGTATCCATTTTCTTCAAGTTCCCTGAGTAAAGGATATATCATTCCTGGACTAGGTTCCCATTTATAATCTAGTCTACGTTTTATTTCATCAATTATTTCATTTCCATAATAGCTTTTATCTCGAAGTAAATGTAAAATATACAACTTTACAAATGAAGTTGTACTAATTTTTGATGGAAATTGCCTATTTCTCGTATTGTTTGAAGTTTTCACATAATCACCCTTTATACTTTACTTCTGAAATTCTTTTCATTTTTTCCACAATTTCATAATCAACAAAATAATCTCCTAGCATAGGTTGATTGCCTATAAGACTACCATGACAATCTGAACCTCCTGTATATATTAAGTTATTAATATTTGCGTAATTACACAATTCTTCTGTTTTTTCATCATTATGTTTTGAATGAATAGCTTCTAACCCATCTATTTCAAATCTAATAATAATATCTAATATTTTATTGTTTTTAATTAATCCTGGATGAGCTATTATTGCTACTCCTCCTGAATTATGAATTAATTTTATTGAGTCACTAACAGATAGCTTATATCTATTTTCATAAGCAGGCTTTCCTCTCCCAATATACCTATCAAACGCATCTTGAATATCCTTTGCATATCCCTTACTAATTAATATCTTTGCTATATGAGGTCTTCCAATGAACTTTTTGTCAGTAATTTTTTTCACCTCATCAAATGTAATATCTAATCCCATTTTTCTGAGCTTATCTATCATTTTTTTTCCTCTTGTCATTCGTGATTCTTTTAATATATTAGTTATGTTCAATATTTCACTATTCATATAATTTATAAAATATCCAAGTATATGTATTTCTTCACCCTCAAAATCACTGCTTAATTCAATCCCAGGTACAACGTAAAAATCCTGATACTCTGCAGCTCTTTTAATCGCTTCTTCTATACCTAAAGTAGTATCATGATCAGTGATAGCTATTGCCTTCAGCTTCTTTTTTACAGCCCAGTCCACAACTTCAGATGGACTTAATGCTCCATCCGATGCAGTAGTATGTATATGTAAGTCAACCTTATTCATGTTTTCCTCCAATAAAACGTCATATTAAAAATGTATATTATAATACTTCTTTTATTACTCTTGCAAAATTATTTCCCATAACTTTATTAATATCTTCCTGTTTAAACCCTCTTTTAGCTAACTCGTCACTGATTTTATAGATTTGTGATATATCTGACATATCGCTAGGAACTTTTGCACCATCATAATCTGAGCCTAATCCAACACAATCAATTCCACCTACTTCAGCAATGTATTCTATATGATTTGCTACTGATGTAACATTTGCTTTACTTGGATCATTTTCTAAAAAACTTGTGCAATAGTTTATTCCAATAACACCATTTAGCTTTGAAATTGCCTTTATTTGATCATCTTTAAGATTTCTTACATGACTACAGAGTTTATATGCACAAGAATGTGATGCAATTATAGGTTTTTCTGTCAAATTTACAACATCCCAAAAACCTTTTTCAGAAATATGAGATACATCAACTATTATACCCAATTTATTCATTTC
>DAOUQG010000158.1 GCA_030625765.1 Thermohalobacteraceae bacterium
CCTCATAAAGGATGTCCGCATGATTGTGTTTTTTGCAATCAAAAAAAAATAACGGGACTAAGTACAGATATCACAGATATACATGTAGAAGAGATTATAGAAGAATATATCAAAACTATTCCTACAAGTAATCAAATTCTAGAAATTGCTTTTTTTGGTGGGAGCTTTACTGGGATTGAAAAGGAAGTTCAAAGAAAACTCCTAAGTGTAGCTAATAAATATAAGGAAAAGGGAATAGTAAACTACATAAGATTATCGACTAGACCGGATTATATATCAGAAGATATTCTAAATTTACTTCAAGAAAATGGTGTAGATATCATTGAATTAGGTGTACAGTCTCTTGATGAGGATGTACTTCAAGAAAGTCACAGAGGGCATTCTATTTATGATGTTTATAAAGCTTCTAAATTAATAAAAGAATATAATTTCAAATTAGGATTACAGATGATGGTTGGATTGCCTGGTGATTCTAAAGAAAAATCAATTTCAACAGCCAGAAAAATTGCAGATATTGCACCTAAATTTGTTAGAGTATATCCAACTCTAGTTATTAAAGACACATATTTAGAAAAAATGTACATAGATGGAAGTTATATACCATTATCTATAGAAAAAACGGTAGACATATGTTGTGATATTTTAATGATATTTAGGTATAACAGGATTTCTGTGATAAGATTAGGACTTCAACCTACAGAAAATGTTACTTATGGACAAGATGTGGTAGCAGGTCCTTTTCATCCTTCAATAAGACAATTAGTTGAATCAAAGATTTATCAAAAGATATTTATAGAGTTTTTTAAAGATATACGTTATCAGATTGATGAAATTACGCTTCGAGTTAATAAAAAAGAAATATCTAATATTGTTGGACATAAGTCTAGTAATGTTGAATTTATTAAGAAAAAATATAATTTGAAAAAAGTTAAAGTATTATTAGACGATATACCTAGAGAATATTTTTTTATTGAGATCAATGGAAATAATGAAAAAGTTGAACTGAATAAATATATTGAACAATATTTGGTTAATAATAATCTAAAAAAAATAACACTATAAAGTGATGCTAGGGATTTGAATAATTACCCTCCCTGCTCAGATATACATCACTTCTTATGATTGAATCAAATGAAAGAAGTGATGTATATGATTCGCGAATGGTGAAGAAACTAAGTGACTCACAAGAAATCGAAGATTTCTGTTCGCTACTTATCGCGTAATCATTCAAATCCTTGAGTCTGCAATTTTCATAACTTTTTGTGTTTGAGCGTACGAAAACATGTTGGATAATCTGAAAGAATTTAAATTATTATCTTCGCTGTTCAGGTATCTAGCACTTCTTGGATTATAAATAAAAGAATATCTGCGAAAAGAATTAATAGTGAAGTTAAAAAATATTTAGAGAGTAATAATTTTAATTTTCAATTTCTAAATTGGAAGAGGTGTTTTATATTGTTTTTAAAACGAATAGAATTACAGGGATTCAAATCATTTGCTAATAAGGTTGAGGTTGAGCTTAAAGGTGGGATTACAGGAGTTGTAGGGCCCAATGGTAGTGGGAAAAGTAATATTTCTGATGCAATAAGGTGGGTTCTTGGTGAACAGAGCGCTAAGACGTTGAGAGGAAGTAAGATGGAGGATGTTATTTTTTCTGGGACTGAGCAAAGAAAGCCTCTTGGTTTTGCTGAGATTACTCTTGTTTTAGATAACAAAGATAAAATGTTAAATGTTGATTTTTCAGAAGTTAGTGTTACTAGGAGGGTTTTTAGGTCTGGTGATAGTGAATATTATATTAACAAAACAGCATGTAGGTTAAAAGATATTAGAGAATTGTTTATGGATACTGGAGTTGGAAAAGATGGTTATTCTATTATTGGTCAAGGAAAGATAGATGAAATATTAAGTACAAAATCTGAGGACAGAAGAAATTTATTTGAAGAAGCTGCAGGGATTGTAAAATACAAGACTAGAAAGGAAGAAGCAGAGAAAAAGCTAGAGAAAACTAAGGATAATATTTTAAGGATAAATGATATAATTAGTGAGCTTGAAATGCAGATTGATCCTTTGAAGGAGCAATCTGATAAGGCAAAAAAATTCAACATACTGGCTGAACAGCTAAAAGACTTAGAGATAAATCTTTTTATTAGAGAAATTGATAGATTAAAAGAACAGGTTGCACATCTGGATAACCAAAAAGAGCTTATAGATAACCAATTAAAGTATAACGAGAGTAAGAGAGATGAATTAGAAGAAAAATACTCAAAAGCAAAATCTGAAATTGAAGATATGGATTCTAGCATTGAAGAAATTCAAAATTTGAAATTTACCACACAAAATCAAGTTGAAAAAAATCAAGGTGAAATTAAGCTATATAATGAGAAAAATAATACAATTGAGAAAGAAATGATAAGACTTAAAGGAGAAATAGAAGATTTTCGTGCTAAGATAGATAAACTAAAGACTGAAAAAGAAAAATTAGCTTCTCATAAAGAAGAGGTTTCAAGAAAAATTGATACATTTGAAGAAAAAATTGAAGCTAAGAATAATGAATTGGAGCAATTAAATATAAAAATTGAGAATGAAGAGAAGATAATTGAAGCTAAAAAGTCTGATGTGATTGAAATATTTAATTTGATTGCTGATAAAAAAAGCAGAATTAATAGCATAGCCTCATTTAATCAGAATATTGAAAAAAGAGTTAAACAAATACAAGATGAAACTCAGCAGTTAAAAAGCAGTAAAGAAAAGAATAAAAAGATAGTTGAGAATATAGATAATGAAATAGTAGAGATAAAACAAAAAATTAATGAATGTAAGGAACTAAAACAGAAATATAATAAAAATAAGAAAGATAAGGAGAGTTTATTTAAAAATATCGTATCACAGATTAATAATTTAAGTGGAGAAATACAAGGGAAAAAATCAAATTATAAATTGCTTAAAGATATGAAAAGTGAGTACGAGGGATTTTATTCTAGTGTTAAAAACGCATTGTTTGCTTCAAAAAGAGATAACAGATTAGGAAAAGGTGTAAGAGGAGTTGTAGCTGAGCTTTTACAAGTTGAGAAGAAATTTGAAAGAGCTATCGAGGTTGCATTGGGTTCTTCTATTCAAAATATTGTAACTGATACTCCTGAAGGTGCAAAGTTAATTATCGAGCATCTAAAAAGAAATAAGCTTGGAAGAGTTACTTTTTTACCTTTGTCGTCAATTAAAGGAAGACAACTAAATCAATCTGAAGTTTCTTTACTGGGCTTGGAAGGAGTTTTAGGTGTTGCATCAAAATTAATTAAGTTTGATAATAGCTATGCTAATATTTTTAGCAATCTTTTAGGTAGAACTTTGATAGTAGAGAATATTGAAAAAGGAATTAAAGTTTCAAAAATGTGCAAGCATTCATTAAAAATAGTATCTTTAGATGGAGACGTTATGAACCCTGGTGGGTCAATGACTGGTGGAAGTTTTAGGGGCAATAATACAAATCTATTAGGAAGAGAGAGACAGATAAAAGAATTAGAGAGTAGTATTTTAGAATTACAAGATAAGCTTAGTATAATGCAAAATCAAGAAAAAAAACTTAATAATGAAATAAAGGATTTTGATTTAAATTTAGTATCCATTGATAGAAATATCAATGACTTAAATGTAAGTTTAGCAACTAATGAAAATAAAAGAACTCAGTCAAAAGATGAAATTATCAAGCTAGAAGGCTTGATTGAAAAATATGATAATGAAAATGTTAAGTTAAATTTAGATAGTGAAGAGTCAAGAAATGAAATCATTCAAATTACTAAAGAAATAGAAGAGTTAAAGAGTAAGAATGAGCTAGCTCAAATTAATATTGAAGATAAAACTAGATACTTTGAAAAAGAGAGAGAATTAAAGAATCATATAGTTGAAGAAATTACTAGTATAAGGGTAAGTGCAGCTTCATATAAACAAGAAAACATTTCTATCGAGGAATCGATAAAAAAATTATTAGATGAAGAGATGGATATTACTAATAAAATTAATGAAAAGGAAAATGAATATAGTATAAGCTCTGAAGAACTAGATAGAACAAAAATAAGGTTTAATGAGCTTAAGGAAGCTAAGAATAAATTAAACAGCATTTCAATAGAATATGATACTAAATTAAAGCAATTAAAAGACAATCGAAACAACTTTATGCAAACATTTTATTCAGAGCAGGAAAAATTAAAAGAAATGAACAGAAAAATAAATGATCTACAGAAAAGTCTAAACACTATTGATTCAAAGACCGCAAAATATAATGTCCAATTAGATAACTTTAATAATAAACTATGGGACGAATATGATATGTCATATCAAATGGCTTTGAACTATAAAAAGGAAATAGATAGTATTACTAGAGTTCAAAATGAAATTAGAAGCCTCAAAAATCAAATTAGACAGCTTGGAAATGTAAATCTTGGTTCTACTGAAGAATATATAAGAGTAAAAGAAAGGTTTACATTCATGCAGGAGCAAAAGGAGGACTTGATTGAAGCTAAAGAATCTTTAAAGCATGTTATTATAGATCTTGAGATGAAAATGGAGCAGCAGTTTATTGAGAATTTTGAAATAATTAAAGAACATTTCCAAGATGTGTTCAATAAACTTTTTAAAGGGGGAAAGGCTGATATTTATTTAATAGATAGTGAGAGTATTTTAACAAGTGGAATAGAAATAGTAGCCCAACCACCTGGTAAAAAGCTTCAAAGCTTATCATTATTATCTGGTGGAGAAAGAGCTTTGACTGCCATTGCACTTCTTTTTGCAATACTAAAAACAAAACCAACGCCTTTCTGTGTACTAGATGAAATTGAAGCTGCACTTGATGACGCAAATGTATATAGATTTGCAGATTATCTAAGAGAATTTGCAAAGGATACTCAATTTATTGTAATAACTCATAGAAAAGGAACAATGGAATGTGTAGATTCTCTCTATGGAGTTACTATGCAAGAAAAGGGAGTAAGTAACCTTATTTCTGTAAAATTGACTGATAAACTAATCGAAAAAGTCGGCTAAGGAGGAAAACTATGTTTAAGAAAATTTTAAAAAAAAGTAAGCAGGAAAATGAAGATAAGAGAATTAGTGAAGAAGCTTTAGATATGGGAAATAAGCTAGACGAGGTTGATTTAGAGGCTACAACTGAAAATAGTAATGATGAAGCAAAAGTGGGTTTTTTAGGTAGACTGAAAAAAGGGCTTTCCAAAACTAGAAATGGAATTTCAGGCAAGATAAACGATGTATTAAAAAATTATCGAAAAATTGATGAAGACTTTTTTGAGGAACTAGAGGAAATTTTGATAACTGCAGATATTGGAGTCAATACAACGATGAAGATAATCGAAGATTTGGAGGATAAAGTTAAGGAAAGAAATATTACAGATCCTAATCAAATTAAGGTTCTATTACAAGAAGAATTAAATGAAATATTAACAGAAGTAGAAACAGATAATTCACTAAATATTGAGCCTTCACCTGCAATTATACTAGTTGTAGGGGTTAATGGAGTAGGAAAAACTACTTCCATAGGAAAGCTTTCAGCAAAGCTAAAAAGAAATGGTAAAAAAGTTCTTATTGCTGCTGGAGACACATTTAGAGCAGCTGCCATTGAACAATTAGAAGAGTGGTCAAACCGAGCAGGAGTTGATATTATTTCACATCAGGAGGGTGCTGATCCAGCAGCAGTAATATTTGATGGGATTCAGGCAGCTAAAGCTAGGAGATCAGACGTACTAATCTGTGATACTGCTGGAAGACTTCATAATAAGAAAAATTTGATGAATGAATTAAATAAAATATTTAGAGTTGTTGAAAGGGAATACCCTGATGCAACCAAAGAAATATTGTTAGTCGTTGATGCTACTACTGGACAAAACGCTATTACTCAAGCAAAAGTATTTAAAGAGGCTTGTGATATTACAGGAATTGTTTTAACTAAACTAGACGGCACTGCGAAGGGAGGCGTTGTTTTAGCTGTTCAAGCAGAATTAGATGTTCCAGTAAAGCTAGTAGGTGTTGGTGAAAAGATAGATGATCTTCAAGAATTTAATCCAGAAAACTTTGTAAAGGCTATTTTTGAGGAATAAGTGGTTGCTTAGGCAAAAAAAGTTATTACTCAATAACAAAGTATTACACATTTAAAATATAGGTAATATTTTATTGATTGAAGTTTGTTTTTACAATATAATAGAAATAGTTATGTAATCATACAGATAATTTTTTTAAGGAGTGAAAGTAAAAATGGATTATTTTTTAACGGAGAAGCAAAAAATTATCAGAGATCTCGCACGTCGAATCGCTGAGGAAAAAATTAAGCCTGTAGTTAAAGAATATGATGAAAGCGGAGATTTTCCGTGGGATATTATGGGTGTTTTAGCTAAAAGTGACATGTTCAGGGTTTTTATTCCTGAAGAATATGATGGTTTAGGTGGCGGTATTATTGAAATGTCTATAGTTACTGAAGAGCTTAGTAGAGTATGTGGTGGTATAGCATTAGGGTATGCTGCAACTGGACTAGGTTCTATGCCAATTCTACTTTTTGGTAATGAAAGTCAAAAACAAAAATATATGACTCAAGTTGCTAATGGAACTATCGCTGCTTTTGCTTTAACAGAAGCTGAAGCTGGTAGTGATGCTTCTAATATGAAGACTACTGCTGTGAAAGATGGAGATTATTATATTTTAAATGGCGTTAAGCAATGGATAACAAATGGCGGTGTAGCAGATATTTATACTGTTATTGCTATGACTAATAAAGCTAAAGGGTCACGCGGGGCTACTGCTTTTATAGTTGAAAAGGGAACGCCTGGTTTTAGCTTTGGTGTAAAAGAAGATAAGATGGGTATCAGAGCTTCAACTACTATGGAGTTGATTTTTGATAATTGTCGTATTCATAAGGATCAGATATTATCTCGTCCAGGAATGGGTTATATTGTAGCTTTAAATACTTTGGATAGGACAAGACCTGGTGTTGGTGCACAAGCTGTGGGAATTGCACAAGGAGCTATTGATGCTTGTTTAAAATATACAAAAGAGAGAGAGCAATTTGGACAACCTATAGCTAATTTCCAAGCGATTAGGCACATGTTAGCTGATATGGCTATGCAAACAGAAGCTGCTAGATCATTAGTTTATTCTACAGCTAGAATGATTGATTCAGGTGCTAAGAATATAAGCAGAGAGTCTGCTATGTGTAAGTGCTTTGCTGGTGATGTAGCTATGAAGGTTACAGTTGATGCTGTTCAGGTTTTTGGTGGATATGGATATATGAAGGACTATCCTGTTGAAAAAATGATGAGAGAT
>DAOUQG010000020.1 GCA_030625765.1 Thermohalobacteraceae bacterium
TACCTTTTCGGGTTGCATATCTACTATTGTGTCTAATACTGTCTGTTCACAACCCTTTCTAGGTGGGTCTACAACTATTACATCTGCTTTTATTCCTTCTGAATACAACTTAGGGAACACTTCTTCTGCTTTTCCAGTATAAAACTCCACATTATCTATATCATTGATTTTAGCATTCTCCTTAGCATCACTTATAGCTTGTTCTACTATCTCTATACCATATACCTTTTTAGCTTTTTCAGCTAAGAATAACGATATACTGCCTATTCCACAATAAAGGTCAAATACTGTTTCGTCTCCCTCTAAACCAGCATATTCAAGTGCTTTATTATACAAAACCTCTGTCTGCATTGGATTGACCTGAAAAAAGGATTCGGCTGAAATTTTGAACTTTAAATTTCCTATATAATCAACTATTTTTTCTTCTCCATACAAAACCTTTGTCTTATTTCCTAGTATCTTATTTGTCCTTTTATTATTGATATTCTGAACTATGCTTTTTATATTTGGTATATTCTCTACTAAAATATGTACTAATTTATCCTTATGAGGTAATTTGCTACCATTTGTAATTATAACTACCATCATATCTCCAGTTTTAAATGCTGTTTTAGTTAAAACATGTCTTATAATTCCTTCGCCGCTTTCTTCATTATATGGCTTGATATTATTCTCATTCATGTAGAACTTGACTATTTCAAGTACTTTATCATTTAATTTATGCTGAATAGCACAAGAACTTATATCTACGATATCGTGTGTACCACTTTTATAGAATCCTAGCTTTACTCCTTTATCGTCAATCGCTACTGGAAATTGTGCCTTATTCCTATAATTATATGGGTTTTCCATTCCTAATGTATTATGAACTGTTACGTCATCCAACTTCCCTATTCTCTTAATATCATTCTTAACCTTATTAGTCTTAATATCTAACTGAGCTTCATAGCTTAGTCCTTGAAGCTGACATCCACCACATACATTAGCAACTGAACACTTAGGCTGTATACGGTCTATTGAAGGCTCTATTATGTCAAGCATTTTTCCTACTGCATAGTTCTTCTTTACTTCTGTTATCTTAACACTACATTTATCACCCACTAATCCTCCATCAACAAAAACAGTAAACCCATCAATTTTTCCTACTCCCTGTCCTCTATGATTTAGATTAATTATTTCAATCTGTCTTATATCTTTTTTCTTTACAGGTATATCCATAAATATAACACCTAATCCTTTCTGTTTTTAGAATTATTTATAACAACTTCTGGGACAAGGGGACAAAGGGGACAGGTACTTAGTCCCAAGACTACATGTGACAAATTACCAGTCCTCTAGTCCCTACAATCATAATACCCATAATAATGTAAATTACTCTCACAAATTACTATAATTGATTTAGAGTCTTTTTTCAAACAAAAAAAGAGCACACCTTAGTTAGGTGTGATAAATAAATTAGAATCAGTAGCCCTTGTGTATTCGAAAACATATTATACATTTTTAACCAATTGCATTGATTTTATACATTTTGGCCTAAATTTTCATGAACTCGTTTCAAAATTTTTCTAATTGGTAAATTATAAGGACATCTTGGTTCGCATTGTCCACATTCTATACAGTGACTTGCGTTACGTACTTGACTAGCATATCTTTCCTTTGCCCAGTCCTGTAAATCATACCTTAAATAATATCCTTCCATCACTATTAGAGTAGGAATATTTATTCCTTGAGGACATGGTGCACAGTAACCACACCTTCTACAGAATTCATCTCCAAGTTCCTCAGCTTCCTTCTCTATTGTTTCTCTTTCTTCTTCTGTCAATGTTCTTACATCAATACCCACTTTACTATTTTCAATTACTTGTTCTACTTTATCCATTCCAGGAATTATAACAGAAACATTTGGATTTTCCATAATATACCTTAATGATAACTCAACACTAGTTATTGCACCACCTGCAACAGGCTTCATAACAATTACACCAATATTGAGTTCCTTTGCTCTTTCAAACAGTTTCTCGCCTTGCTTCTCTACTGGACTATAAGGAAATTGAATAGTTGCAAATTCTCCTGTTTCAACGGCTTTTTCTAAAATATCTACGCTATGACTAGTAATACCTATTTCTCTTATCTTGCCTTGTTCTTTAGCTTCTCTTAGAGCCTTTAAAGCTCCATCATTACCCATAACTTGATTATAAGCTTCCTCACTACTAACATTATGCAGCTGATATAAATCTATTACATCTGTTCTTAATTTTTTCAAGCTAGCTTCAACTGCTTCCTTCATTCCATTATAATCTCTCACAGGAGATTTAGTAGCTATTAGCCATTTATCTCTACCGTCTTTTTCTAAGCTATATCCAATTAATTCCTCGCTTCTTCCATACGGTGTTGCAGTATCTATAAAATTAATCCCTTGTTTACTTGCTTCTTCAATTAACTCAAAAGCTTCATCCTCTTTCAGTCTTTGAATAGGAATTCCTCCAAAACCTATTGCAGATACTTCAAAGTCAGTTTTTCCCAGTACTCTCTTTTGCATCTTTATCCCCCTATCTAAAGCGTATGTTAATATTTCCGTCATCTATAATTTTTCTAAATTTCCTCTTTAAATAGCCTTTAAATATTTCTCGAAGACCTGGTATGACTAAGCTAAAACCTAATATATCAGTTATTAACCCAGGTGTTAATAATAATGCTCCACCAATTAAGACACAAAGCCCATTCAGAAGCTCATTTCCTGGTAATCTTCCTTCATTTAACTCAATTTTGATTTTTTTAATTATAAGCTTTCCTTCGCTCTTTGCCAAGTATGCCCCTGCTATTCCTGTAATAAGGACAAGTCCAATCGTAGACCATGTTCCCATTACATCTGATAATTGAAACAAAATATACAGTTCAACAATCGGAGTCAAAGTAAATAATAAAATGAGCTTCATTAACATATTATTTCCTCCATTATTCAAGATTTTTATTAAGACTTTCCCATATATCCTTATGCTTCTTTCTAAAATTAATAGGTTTTAATGATTTATCTACAAAAGCATGTAATGTATGTCCTTCCGCTAATAGTATATTATCATTTTTTCTATATAATTCATAGTTGAATTGAATCTTTACTCCTTTTAACTGTGTGATTCTTGTCTTAATAATAATTTCATCATCATACTTTGCAGCAATTATGTATTTACATCCAACATCTATTACAGGTAATAAAATATTCTTCTCTTCCATACCTCTATAAGACATTCCCATTTGTCTTAAAAAATCGGTTCTTCCAATTTCAAACCACGAAAAATAATTAGCATGATATATAATTCCCATTTGATCTGTTTCTGAGTATCTTGCTCTTATTTCTGTTTCTCTACCCATCTTGTACCCCTCCAATAAAACATTTTTTATCCCATTTTTTGTCCTTCAAATTATAGTATCTGCATATAATTATACCAGTTTTATTTAATAAAGTGAAATTAAAATCAATAATACAATCAAAAGGTGACTAATATAGTCACCTTTATAACACTCTTGTCTCTCCTTTATAAATTAAGCCTCTTATACTATCTACAGTTATTATTTCACCCTCATGTAGCTCTTTTGTTGCATCTTTAGTTCCAACTATAACAGGTTTACCAAGATTCAATCCAACTATTGCCGCATGAGATGTCAGTCCTCCCTGTTCAGTAACTATTGCAGAAGCTCTTTCTATATATGGCATCATATCCTTTGAAGTATCTATTGTAACTAATATATCTCCATCCTTAAACTTTTCTAATAGCTCCTCAGCTCTTGTAGCTATGCATACTCTTCCTATCGCTGACCTGTCACCTATTCCAGTTCCCTTCATAAGTACTTCGCCTACAATATGAACTTTAATTAAGTTTGTACTTCCTGAAACTCCAACAGGTATTCCAGCTGTAATGACAACAAGATCACCTTCCTTAATTAAACCTTGACTTAAGGCATCTTGTACTGATACGTCAATAATCTCATCTGTAGAGTTAGAATCCTGTGATAATACAGGATATACTCCCCAAACTAAAGCTAGCTTCCTCATCACTCTTTCACAAGGTGTAGTTGCTATAATTGGACATTCGGGTCTGAATTTTGAAACTGCGTTTGCTGTATACCCAGATGATGTCGCTGTAATAATAGCAGATGCCTCTACGCTTTGAGCAGTCTTACATGTAGCATGGCTTATAGCGTTTGTGATTGTAATATCTTTACCTAAAGTTTTAGTTCTTTGAGTTCTTTTGTAATCTATAGAATCCTCAATGCGATGTGCAATATTTGACATAGTATTAACTGCTTCTACAGGATAGTTGCCTGCTGCTGTTTCACCTGAAAGCATTATTGCATCTGTACCATCTATAATAGCATTTGCAACATCAGTAACCTCTGCTCTTGTAGGTCTTGGATTTCTAATCATAGAATCAAGCATTTGAGTAGCGGTAATTACTGGCTTGCCGACTACATTACACATTCTAATGATGCTTTTTTGAACTAGTGGAACTTCTTCAGGAGGAATTTCAACTCCTAAATCTCCCCTTGCAACCATTATTCCATCAGATAATTCGATTATTTCCCTAATATTGTTGACACCTTCTTGATTTTCAATCTTTGAGATTATTTGTATATGTTCAGCATTGTTTTCTTCAAGAATTTTTCTTATTTCAATTACATCCTCTGCTTTTCTAATAAAAGAAGCTGCAATAAAATCAATATCATTCTTTATTCCAAACTTTATATCATCAATATCTTTTTCAGTTATTGCGGGTAACTTAACCTTTACACCAGGAACATTAACACCTTTATGGTTCTTAACTACTCCAGGGTTCTTCACCAAGCATTTAATATCAGTTTCATCAACAATTTCTAAAACCTCAAGCCCAATCAAACCGTCATCAATCAAGATAGTATTGCCAGGCTCAACATCTTGGGGCAAGCCATTATATGTAATATTGCATATGCTTTCATCTCCAATAATATCTCTAACAGTCAAAGTGAATTCTTGATTTTCCTTTAATTCTACAGCACCATCAACAAAGTTACCAGTTCTTATTTCTGGACCTTTTGTATCAAGCATAATTGCTACAGGCTGATCTATTTCTCTCCTAAGCTTTTTTACTAGATCAATCCTCTTTTTATGTTCCTCATGAATACCATGTGAAAAATTCATCCTTGCTACATTAAGACCAGATTGCATTAACTGTTTTAAAATATTTTCATTTTCTGATGCTGGTCCTAATGTACATACAATCTTTGTTTTTCTCATAAGCTTTAATCACTCCTATATTGAAAGAATTTTTGTTAACTCATACATATTTTTATTGAAGTCCTTTGTTTCTGAAAGTGCCTGTGATATAGGCATATCATTTATTTCGTTTCCTTTTACTCCTACTACCCTACTAGACTTACCTTGTAATAATAATTCTACCGCTCTTGCACCCATTCTACTTGCTAATATTCTATCAAATGCTGAAGGACTTCCTCCTCTTTGAATATGTCCTAATATTGTTACTCTAGTGGCAATATCTGTCTTTTCTTCTATTTCTTCACTTAAATTATAAGCATTAATAATATTTTCTGCAAGTAAAATAATACTATGTAATTTTCCTCTATTCCTTCCTTGAATTAATTTCCTGCATACGTCATCTACATTAAATTCTTCTTCTGGGACTATAATGCTTTCTGCTCCACCACCTAATCCTGCATATAAAGCAATATCTCCACAATGTCTTCCCATTACCTCAATAATGTTTGCTCTACCATGAGATGTGGTTGTATCTCTAATTTTACTAATTGCATCTAAAACTGTATTTACTGTTGTATCAAATCCAATTGAATAATCTGTATATCCTAAATCATTATCTATTGTTCCTGGTATTCCTATTGTCATAATACCATCTTCACTAAGCTTTTCTGCCCCTCTAAAAGAGCCATCTCCTCCAATAACAATCACACCATCAATTCCAAAAATTTTCAATACATTTAAGGCTTTCTTTCTACCTGCTTCTGTCATAAATTCTTCACTTCTAGCTGTCCTTAATATTGTTCCTCCTCTATGAATAATATCTGCCACAGATGATAGATTCATCTCCTCTATGTTACCTTCTATTAATCCCTTATATCCTTGTTTAATTCCCATTATCTTTAATTTATTATATATTCCAGATCTTACAACAGCTCTTATGGCTGCATTCATTCCTGGAGCATCCCCTCCACTTGTCAACACTCCTATAGTTTTCACCCAAACGCCTCCTTCATTATTAACCATACCGGTCATATTTCGTCCCACGTTGACAAAAATAATAAAACAATGAATATCAGAAAAGCTAATATCCCATGTCCATTAAAACAATATAAGCTTCATTAGCTTCGAACTCAGGTACTAATATCTCATATATAGTACTATTACCTTCTATTGAAAAAGGTTTTACCTTTACAAGAAACCCTTCTTCTGCTAGTTTACTTTTAATATTATTTGCAATATCGATTCCTTCAACCATATGAATTGCTGTCCACATTTTTAATCCCCCAAAATTAAGTTAATGCTATAAAGTAATAGCTCCTTTGAAATAAGAAAAAAAGATACATAATATGAATTAAAGTTAAACTATATCAAATTTAAATTAATACCTAAAATACAACTTACAATTCATATAGTCCTTAGAAGTAATTAAAGAAATGGTTATATAACATAACAACAATGTTTCAGTATAAAATAAACTATAATCACATATCTATTATATCACACATATAAAATTTACTACATATAAAAATCTACCTATTAGCTACTTACTTTTTACACAATCCTTTCCTATTATACTCTGAAGATCCATTATTAAATTATCGTTGATATTTACCCAATAGTCTCGCTCTGCCATTATTGTCTGTTTGTTTTTTTCGATATATACATATACAGGTACAGAACCGCTATGCTTCCTTAAAATACTTTTTACGTCATCTAATAATGTCATCGGCTTATCTGTTGAGATTTTTAAATATAGCTTATCTTTTTTTATTGCTGTAAGTGGATTAATC
The DNA here is from genome assembly GCA_030625765.1 of Thermohalobacteraceae bacterium. Taxonomy (GTDB): domain Bacteria; phylum Bacillota; class Clostridia; order Tissierellales; family VENL01; genus DAOUQG01. The sequence goes on from DAOUQG010000020.1 coordinate 7,039, forward strand.
TTTTCACATATTATTTTTGGTTCTTCTTCTTCGTTTATGCTTAGTCTACCGTTTACAACAACTATACTATCTTCAACAATATACTTTGAATACTTATCAAATGTCTTTGGAAATATAATCAATTCTACAGTACCGTAAAGATCCTCTAACGTTGCAAATGCCATCATATTATTGTTTTTAGTTATTTTATTTTTCTTATTTACAATAATTCCACCTATTTTCACTATTCTCCCATCAAATATTTCAGAGGATGTACTAGCTTCGTCTGCATTCTCCATATGCTCTATGAGTTCGCTAGTGTTAATAGTTGATATTCTCTTTAATTCATTTGTATGACTGGATAGAGGATGACCACTAATATATACTCCTATCATCTCTTTTTCCATAGAAAGCAGCATCTTTTCCGGAAACTCTTTTATATCTGGAATTAAATCTTCACCTAAGAAATCATTCTCTTCAGGCGATAATGTATCAAATAAAGAAAACTGTCCCTTTATATTTTTTCTCTTGTCTTGATGAACTCCTTCTAGTATCCTCTCATATACTGCTAATAACTGTGATCTATATACCTCCATCGAATCAAACGCACCACATTTTATTAAGCTTTCAACTGCTCTTTTATTAATGGAATTCGCATCCACTCTCTGACAAAAGTCCATAAAGCTCTTAAACCTACCTTTTTTTTCTCTAGCTTTTACAATTGACTTGATAGCTGGAATCCCTACATTTTTTATTGCTGCTAGTCCAAATCTAATTTTCCCGTTTATGACAGTAAACCTTGAAGAGCTCTCATTTACATCTGGAGGTAATACTTCTATTCCTAGCCTCTTACATTCTTGAATATATAATGATACTGAGCTAGTGTTGTTTATAATACTTGTCATTAATGCTGCCATAAACTCAACTGGATAATAATATTTCAGCCACGCAGTCTGATAGGCAAGCACTGCATAGGCAGTTGAATGAGCTTTTGGGAAAGCATATTTTGCAAAGTCAATCATTTCATCATAAATGATATTTGCAGCCTTTTCGTCAACTCCATTTTTAATTGCACCTTCTATTTCAACATTTCCATTTTCATCTTTCTTTCCATATATAAAATGCTTTCTTTCTTGCTTCATTACATTCATTTTCTTCTTACCCATAGCTCTTCTTAGTAGGTCAGAACGACCCATAGAAAAACCAGCAACATCACGTACAATCTGCATAACCTGTTCCTGATAAACCATGCAGCCATATGTTACATTTAGAATTGGTTCTAGCTTTTGGTGTGTATACTTTATTTTCTTTGGATCATTTTTACTTTCAATGTATCTTGGTATTTGTCCCATAGGGCCTGGTCTAAACAAAGCATTAGCTGCAACAATATTTTCAAAGCCTTTTGGTTTTAACTCTTTCAAAAAATGTCTCATTCCAGTACTTTCAAACTGAAATATTCCTAATGTTTCACCTTTGCTAAACATTTTATATACATTCTCATCATCATAATCAGAATTTGAAAAGTTAATTGTAATATCATTATTCTCTTCTATAAGTTGTTTTGCATCTCTGATAACTGTCAAAGTCCTTAACCCTAGGAAGTCCATTTTTAATAGACCCAATTCTTCCAACTGAGTCATTGTAAATTGTGTTGTTATAGCATCATTGTTTTTTGATAGAGGAACATACTCTGTTATAGGAAGCTTTGAAATAACTACTCCTGCCGCATGTGTAGATGTATGTCTAGGCAGACCTTCGACAGCTCTTGCAATATCTATAAGCTCTTTTACTCTTTCATCATCTTCATAAATCTCATTTAGCTTACTATTAATCTCTAGTGCTTTATCAATAGTCATACCTATTTCCATAGGTATCTGTTTACAAATAATATCTACTTCTCCATAGCTCATATTTAATGCTCTTCCAACATCTCTAATCGCACCTCTTGCAGCCATTGTACCGAATGTAGCTATTTGAGCAACTCTATCTGCACCATATTTTTTCACTACATATTCAATTACTTCTTCTCTTCTCTCATAACAAAAATCTATATCAATATCAGGCATTGAAACTCTTTCTGGATTTAAGAATCTTTCGAAAATCAAACCGTATTTAATCGGGTCAATATCGATAATATTAAGTGTGTAAGAAACTAAACTTCCTGCTGATGATCCACGTCCAGGTCCTACCATAATATTGTTGTCTTTAGCATACTTGATGAAATCCCACACAATTATGAAATAATCTACATAACCCATGCTCTCAATCACACCAAGCTCATACTCAAGTCTCTCTTTAATTTCCTCTGTTATATTTTCATATCTGTCTTTCAATCCTTCATAGCATAGCTTTCTCAAATACTCAGAATTTGTATACCCTTCTGGAACATTGTATTCTGGTAAATGTAGTGTGTCAAAATCAAGCTCTACATTGCATCTTTCAGAAATTTTTACTGTGTTATTCATAGCTTCTGGAATATTGGGAAATAATTCTTCGATTTCTTCTGGAGATTTTAAATAAAACTCTGATGTAGGAAATTTCATTCTATCATCTTCGTCAACTGTTTTTCCCGTCTGAATACATAACAAGATATCATGAACTCTTGCATCATCCTTGTTAATATAGTGAACATCATTTGTAATTACTATTGGTAAATTGTTTTCTTTACTCAATCTAATTAGCTGCTGGTTTACCATTTTCTGTTCTCTGATTCCATGATCCTGTAGCTCTAAATAGAAATTATCTTGACCAAATATATCATTGTATCGCAAGGATATTTCTTTTGCTTTATCATAATTATTATTTAGTAAATAATTTTGAACTTCACCGCCTAAGCAAGCACTAAGTGCTATAATACCTTCACTATATTTCCTTAAAATTGTATGATCTACTCTCGGTTTGTAATAAAATCCATTTACATATCCCTCTGATACTATTTTTAATAGATTAGAATATCCTTTGTTATTTTCTGCTAAAAGAACAAGATGATATTGATTCTTATCCCTAGAGGGGTCTTTTTCAGTGTATTTTCCTTTAGATATATATACTTCACAACCAAGTATAGGTTTAACGCCTTTTTTGACAGCGTTTTTATAAAAATCAACTATACCAAACATAGCTCCATGGTCTGTAATAGCTATACTATTCATACCTAGTTCCTTTACTCTGTCAATAAGCTTATCTATTCTAGAGGCTCCATCAAGAAGACTATATTCAGTGTGAACATGTAAATGAACAAATTTCATACAATACGCATCCTTTCAACTGTAGATATAAAAAAGGCAGTGAATTCTCACTACCTATATTATAACAGAAACATAATTATATGAAAACAACTGCATTTTCTACCGAAGCATCTATGATTTTTTTGTTTTTAATAAAATAGGACTATTTTACTTTCTATATAATAGTCTAATATTTTATTTGACAAAGTTAAAATCTATTCATGTGATAGTTTATTGTCTAATAAATCTATTAGTTCTTCAATTGCTTCTTTTTCATCTTCACCATGAGCAATTATTTTAATTTCATCTCCATATGAAGCACCTAAAACCATTATTCCCATAATGCTCTTAGCATTAACTTTTTTATCTCCCATTTCAATATAAATATCACAAAGGAATTTTCCTGCTGTTTGTACAAATAATGCTGCTATTCTTGCATGTAATCCTATTTTACTTCTAATTATAACATTTTTGCATAGCATTATCCTTCTCCCCTCTCCTTTTTTATTCTTTCTGCAATCTTCTCTATTTTTCGTAGTCTATGATTAACGCCTGATTTTCCTACAGGAGGATTTAACATTTCTCCTAATTCCTTTAAGCTTGCTTCTTTATGGGTTATTCTCAATCTTGCAATCTCAACTAAACTATCTGGTAAATAATCAATTCCTCTGACTTTATCAATATATTCAATATTTTTTATTTGTCTTATTGCTGCGTTTATAGTTTTGCTTAAATTTGCTGTCTCACAATTTACAATTCTATTAATGTTGTTTCTAACTTCCTTCAATATTCTTATATCCTCAAGCTTCAATAAAGCTGAATGTGCGCCAATTATATTTAATAAATCTACTATCTGCTCTCCTTCTTTTAGATATATTACAAAGCTTTCTTCCTTTCTCTGAATCATCTTGGAGTTGAGTCCGAAGGAATTGATTAGCTGTGATAATTCCTTACCATGTTCTTCGTTATGTGTAACGAACTCAAGGTGATATGTCTTTTCGGGATCACTAATAGATCCTCCACCTAAAAAAGCACCCCTTATATAGGCTCGTTTACAACATCTCTCTTGAAGAATAGATGTAGGAACTCTATAATTGATTTTGTACAAATTATTATCTTTAGTCAAAATACATGTATCCTCTAGTATGCGCTTTGTTTTTTCTTTGTAATTAACAATAATTAGGTAATTGTTTTTTTTCTTTAGCTGTCGATTTCTTCTTACCATTACTTCAGTATGAACATTATATATTTTTTTTAATAGAGTAAATATTCTTCTAGCAATTGCAGCATTTTCTGTGGTAAACTTAATGTTTATTCTCTCTAATCCTCCAATTTGAATAGTACCACTCATTCTAATTATTGCAGCTAATTCTGCTATAAGACAGCATCTAGGTTCAATTTCCATTCTTGATAAATCATTTTTTGTTTTTGATGAAAATGACATTCTATATCTTCTCCCAGCAATATAAAAATATGAAAAATATTTCTTCATAGAGATTTTTCAAATACTACATATTTCTTGAATAGCTTTTTTTACAATACTTCTTTCATCATCATATTTTGCTAACTTTGCTGCTCTATTTATATGCACAAATCTTGCATCAATAAAACCTTCATTTCTTTGAGGAGTGCACTCCATACTTCTGGTTGCCATAAGAAACCAATGTACAGTTTTATTAACAATCTCATTTTCTTGTCTATTATTCCTAAATGTATAATGTATTTTACCAAGATATTTTATAATATTGCCCTTAACTCCTCCTTCTTCATATACTTCTCTAATAGCTGCACCTTTAAAATCTTCATTTTCTTCAACCTTACCTTTTGGTAAAACCCAGTCTCCATTATACTTTCTTAAAAGCAAAATTGCATTCCCAAAAACCACGACCCCTCCTGCACTAATTTCTTCTTTCATACTGCCACACTCCTAATCGTATATTAAATTAGAAAAAATCAATTTTTATAAAACTAAATTATCATATATGTAAAAATCTTTCAACTATAACTTTAATATTCAAGCATATACCACAATAACATAAAAACATACTACAGAAAAACATTATTTCTCTTTGTTTACTTTGTATTGACATAATGTTTTAAGGTTAATATATATTATATTTCAAATATAGAAATATTATATCATACAATTTTTTATTGTAATAATTATTATTATTATTATAAAATATAACCATATCATATACTTTTATAAAAAAGAATGGGGGTAATTTAATGAATATTGATATGCAATATGTAACAGAAAAACTAGTTGAGATACTTAAAACGCCTAGTCCTACTGGTAACACAAAAGATGCAATTAATTTTACTAAAAAAGAATTTGACAGTTTAGGTATAGAAAACTACATAACAAATAAAGGCGCTTTAGTTGCAACTATAAAAGGTGTAATTGATGAAGAGCACAGAACATTATCTGCCCATGTTGATACCCTAGGAGCGATGGTGAAAGAAATTAAGGAAAATGGAAGATTGAAGCTTACTCAGTTAGGTGGTTATACTTGGAACTCAATAGAAGGAGAATATTGTACTATAGAAACAAGCAGTGATAAAAAGTATTCTGGTACTATTATAACAGTTAAGGCTTCATCGCATGTTCATGGTGGAGAAGCTAAGAGTCTTGAGAGAAATGAAAGCACTATGGAAGTTAGGTTAGATGAAAAAGTTAAAAACAAAGAGGATGTTGAAAAGCTTGGAATCGAAGTAGGTGACTTTGTTTACTTTGACCCAAGAACAACTGTAACTGAAAGTGGATTTGTGAAATCAAGACATCTTGATGACAAAGCAGGCATCGCATCTATACTTGGAATAGCTAAATATCTAGTAGATAATAATGTTACTCCAAAATATACTACTAATTTCTTTATTAGCAATTATGAAGAAGTTGGACATGGAGCGTCAGCATCAATTCCTGAAAAAACGTTTGAATTTATTGCTATAGATATGGCAGCACCTGGTGATGGTCAAACTTCTGATGAATTTAGTGTTACAATCTGTGCTAAAGATTCTAGCGGTCCTTATGATTATGAATTGAAAAATAAGCTAGTAAAAATCGCTAAAAATAATAACATCAACTACAAGATAGATATATATCCATTCTATGGTTCTGATGCTAGTGCTGCTATGAGAGCTGGTTGGGAGTTTAAGCACGGTCTTATCGGTCCTGGTGTAGATGCTTCTCATTCACATGAAAGAACTCATAAGGAAGCTATTGAAAACACTATTAAACTAGGAATTAAATATTTAATAGACTAATCTAAAAGAAAATTACTAAAACAAGCATATAAATATCGTGCTTGTTTTATATTTTTTTGCTTTTTAACCATTAATTTTATGATTTTACTATAATAACATGTTTATTTAAAACCAAATGAAAAAGAATAATATTAAACCTTATTAGATGCTTTATTTGTAAATCAAATATTTGAAAGAAGGTGATTTTATTCCTATTAACGAGAAGTTTATAATTACCTTACAAGGCAAATCATTTGTTACGTATGAAGGGCTTTTAGACTTAGCTCATCAACATAATTTAAAATCAATTGAAGTTGAATTAGTCCAATATCCAAATGATGAAAACAATATGACCGCAATCTGTAAAGCTATAACCATAACTGATGATGGTAATAAATTTATTGATTATGGAGACGCTAGTCCTCAATCAGTAAATTCTAAGATAGTACCTCATATTATCAGAATGGCATCAACTAGAGCTAAAGCAAGAGCTTTGAGAGATTTAACTAATGTTGGAATGACAGCTATTGAGGAATTAAATACTGAAGAGGTTAGTGAAGAGAATTATGTAGATAAAGAAAGAGCTACCTCATTAAAACAAGACTGGAAACCAGAAGAACCTCCAACCAACAGACAAATTGAAACTATTAAAAAGCTAGCAAGCTCATTAAATATGGATGTAGACTATGCTATTCTTTCAAAAAAAACTGCAGGAAATTTGATATCAAAAATGTTGGATGTGAAATATAACAGACATTAAATAATGCGGCAAATGCCGCATCTTCTATGCTTTTTCATAATAGCAATTCACTTCGTTGTTTCTAATAGTTCTATGACAAGATATTCATAACATGAAAATCTAGCTCATATATATTTTTAATATAAATGAAACAAGTATAATGGCTATTATTATTGCAATAATTTTAGGCGCTAAAATTTGATATACAGCTATTGTTATAGCAATAATATCTTTAAAACTAAAGCGTATATCTTCATTATTTCTTTTTTCTTCTACATTCCTTTTTTTCTCTTTTATCATTTTTTACACCGCCATTCTAGTTTCAACACTATCATTATTTAATTACTATTATTCTACATGATAGCAGCTATAAAGTAAAACATAATTCAGAAACAGTAACTATAGACTGATGGTAGCTTTTTGATGAAACTATTAGTGTCAAAACAACATTTATTTTTTTTGCTTAGCTAATTAATCTGAAAGAAATTACATTGCAGAAGTAGTTATAAAAATTTGCATTATTATCCTCGCTGTTCAGATATACAGCGCTTCTTTAATTTAAAGCTAAAGTAAGAAGAGCTGTATATGATTCACGACTCGGATAATAATACAAATTTAAACGTAAAGTTTTTCGGAACATTTTGTGGCTTGAGCAAGCAAGACATGTTTCGTATTGAAATATGAATATTTTTTTCAATAATTATTATTCTACAAGATGACAAGTAACAAAATGTCCTGGTTCAATTTCTTTGGTTGTTGGTGCTGTTTCTTTACATTTATCCATTACATAAGGACATCTAGTATGGAATTTGCATCCTTTTGGAGGATTAGCTGGACTAGGAACATCTCCTTGTAGTATAATTCTTTCTTTTTTTACAGTCGGATCAGAAATCGGAACAGCAGATAATAATGATTTAGTATACGGATGAACAGGGTTTTTAAATAAATCTAATGAATTAGCCTCTTCAACAAATGAGCCTAAATACATAACTGCTATACAGTCACAAAAATACTTAACAACGCTTAAATCATGTGAAATAAATAGATATGTTAATCCAAGCTTTTCTTTTAAATCCTGCATCAATGTAAGAACCTGCGATTGTATTGAAACATCTAAAGCAGCTATAGGTTCATCACAAACAATAAATTTAGGTTCAAGAGCCAATGCTCTTGCAACTCCAATTCTTTGTCTTTGTCCACCACTAAATTCATGGGGATACTTATTAACATTTGCTCCTCTTAAGCCGCACAATTCTAAAAGTTCTTTAGCTTTTTCAATAGCGTCTTTCCCTTTTGCAATACCATGCTTTACTAAACCTTCTGATACTATTGCACCTACATTCATACGGGGGTCTAAACAAGCATAGGGGTCCTGAAATATTATCTGCATGTCTCTTCTTAGACTTCTCATTTTTTCCCCTTTTGTAAATGTGTTTTTTTCTACGTCATAGATAAGTTGACCATCAAATTCCACTGAACCCTCAGTAGGATTTAATAGATTTAATATTGTTCTTCCAGTTGTAGACTTACCACATCCAGATTCTCCAACAAGTCCGAATATCTCTCCCTTTTTTATATTAAAGGATACATCATCTACAGCTTTTACATCTCCTACATGTCTTTTAATTATTCCTGCTTTTATTGGGAAATATTTTTTTAGATTTTTAACTTCTATTAAATTCTGTGTCATTCTTTGTGACCCCCTTTGCTATGCAACCAGCATCTAGCTTTCTGTCCTGGTTTAACTTCAATCAGTTCAGGCATCTTTTCATTACATATATCCATACATTTGCTGCATCTAGGTGCAAAAGCACATCCCTTAGGCATATCAAATGGACTAGGAACCATCCCAGGTATACACGTCAGCCGTTGGTTCTTATCGACCCTATCTGGCCTCGATTCTAATAATCCAATAGTATATGGATGTTGAGGGTTTTTAAAAATACTTACTACATCACCCTCCTCAACTATTTTCCCTGCATACATTACAATTACATCATTAGCCATTTCTGCTATAACACCTAAGTCATGCGTAATAAACATAACAGAGGTCTCTAGTTCATCTGTTAACTTGTTCATTAACTCCAATACTTGGGCCTGAATTGTAACATCAAGTGCTGTAGTTGGCTCATCAGCAATAAGCAGTTTTGGATTACAGCTTAGTGCCATAGCAATCATTACCCTTTGACGCATGCCCCCACTAAGCTGATGTGGATACTCCTTAATAACCTTTTCTGGTCTAGGTATTCCTACTAATTCTAATAATTCTATACACTTTTCCGTTTTCTGCTCACCTCTAAGATTTTCATGTAATTCTAAAACTTCTCCTATTTGATCACCTATAGTAAATACAGGATTTAAAGCTGTCATTGGCTCTTGAAAAATCATAGCAATATCATTTCCACGAAGACTTCGCATTTCTCTTTCAGATATCTTAAGCAAATCTTTATCACTAAAAATGATTTTTCCACCTTCTATAAATCCATTTGGCTTTGGAATAAGTCTCATAACTGATAAAGAAGTTACGCTTTTGCCACAACCTGATTCTCCAACTATTCCCAATACCTTTCCTTTTCTCACATTAAAACTTATATCATCCACCGCGTTTACTTTACCATCAGAAGTTTTAAAGCTAGTCCTTAAGCCTTCAACCTTTAGTAATATGTCAGACATTTTATCCACCTCCTATTGTTTAAGCTTGGGATCTAGTGCATCTCTCAATCCATCTCCTAAGAAGTTGATAGATAATATTGTTATAAACACCATAATTCCTGGTGGAATCCATAACCACCAATGTAGTCTTAATGAACGCAAACTTTGTGCTGCTGCAAGCATGTTACCCCAACTAGGCTTAGGTTGTTTAACTCCTAATCCTAAAAAGCTCAATCCAGCCTCTGAAAGAATACCTATTGCAATACCTAACGTTGTATATACAATTACTGGAGCTAAAATATTAGGTAGTATATGCTTAATAATAATATCTTTTGAATTTAACCCTAAAGCCTTAGCTGCTTCAATAAATTCTCTTTCTTTTAACGATAACACTTCAGCCCGAACTATCCTTGCAATTCTTGGCCAACTCAGGAATCCTGAAATCAACATTATATTCCAAATGCTAGGTCCTACTAAAGCAGCAATTGTAATCGCCATAACAAAAAACGGAAAGCACATAAATATATCTACTAGACGCATGATGATATTATCTATAAACCCTCCATTGAAGCCCCCAATTGCTCCTAAGGTTACTCCTATTAATACAGCAATAGAAGTAGATACTAGCCCAACACTTAAAGATATTCTTGTACCATAAATTAGCCTTGTAAACGTATCTCTTCCTAATTCATCTGTTCCTAACAAATGTTCTGAACATGGTGATAAAAATTTGTTTTTAGTATTAGTAGCATCTCTATCATGTGGAGTTATAACCGGTGCCAATATAGCCATAATTATTAACATAATTATTACTACCAACCCTATCATTGCAAGCAAATTTTTTCTTAATCTTTGAAGTGCCATAGTCCAAGGTGATAAACCCTTTTCTTCCTTAAATTTAACTGATTTATCATTCATATTTGGATGTTTAACCATTTCCATCGTTTTTCCCTCCTTACTTCATTTAGTCGTATCTAATTCTTGGATCTACAACTGCATACATGATATCAGCAAATAAATTCGCAAGCAGAATAGTTACAGAAAATAACATAGTACCAGCTATTACCAAAGGATAGTCTCTGTTTAATGTCGCTTGATATACCAAGGTTCCCATTCCAGGCCAAACAAAAACCGTTTCCGTCAAAATTGCACCTGAAAAAAGATATCCTAAAGACATACTCAATATTGTAATAACTGGGATCATTGCATTTCTTAATGCATGTTTGTAAATAACCACTTTTTCAGAAAGTCCTTTAGCTCTTGCTGTACGAATATAATCCTGTTTCAAAACCTCAAGCATAGCAGATCTAGTATAACGTACTAAGGAAGCAAGGGAAATTAGAGTTAACACTATAAGAGGTAATGCCATATGATGAAGTATATCTATCAATTGTACTATACCTGTATATCCTCTTCCGATAGTCTGCATCCCTGAAATAGGGAATAGTTTTAAATCAAACGCTAAGAATTTAACCATTAGCAGCGCTAAGAAGAAAGCTGGAATAGATAGTCCAATAAATGCGAATATTGTTACCACATAATCAAACACAGAATACTGCTTTGTCGAAGAAATTATCCCAATGGGTATAGCAATCAATGCACTTAAAATAAATGAAAAAACAGATAACATAAGTGTATTTCCAATGCGTCTAGCAAGTACATCTGTAACTGGCTCTTTATATCTTATGGAAAATCCAAGATCTCCTTTAAGTGCTCTACCTACCCATTTGAAATATTTAACAGCCATTGAATCATAATACCCAATTGACTCCAACATGTTTTCTTTGTCTTCAGCTGATATATTTGGATCCATCATATGTGAATAAGGGTTTCCAGGCATACCGTTTATAAGTGTAAATATTATAACCGATATACCAATTAATACTGGAATCATAATTAGTAATCTTCTAATAATATATCTCACAAATCAAACCCCCTTTATTTTCTGTAAATATAATTGATAGCTCTCAAGAGAGCTATCAATTATATTCTATCTCTAAATTATTATTTTTCTAAATACCACTTATGAACTTGATAATAATCAGCGAATGAGTATAGTTTAAGTCCTTTAAGTTTAGGATTTAGTGCAAAACCTTTATTCATTGAATATAAGTAAACAATAGGCATCTCTTCGTTCATGAGCTTACCCCAGTCTTCATATATAGGCTTTCTTTCTTTTACCGAAAGATACTTAACTCCTTCTTCCAATAGCTCATCGTTTTTATCGTTAACAAATCCAGCAAAGTTAAATTGATTTGGATTTATATAATCTGAATGCCATATTTCTGTTCCATCTGGATCTGGAGTTAATGACCATGCCATTAAGAACATTTCAAAATCTTGCTCTGTAACAACTTGATCTAGTAATGTCCCAAATTCCATAAGCAATAGCTCTACTTCTATACCAACATCAGCAAGATTTTGCTGAATTAATGGTGCTGAAGCTTCTCTTACTTTATTACCAGATGGGTATTTAAGAGTAAGCTTAACAGGATTACCATTTCTATACATCTTACCATCTTTATATTCCCATCCTGCTTTTTCAAACAATTCTATTGCTTTATCTTTGTTATACTTATACTCCTTTGATTTCTTTGGATAAGCCCAATGTCCTGGAGGTAATGGTACGTTACATACTGATCCATTTCCATCTAAAATGTCATCAACTATAGCTTGACGGTTTATAGCATAAGCAAAAGCCTGACGTACATTCTTATCTTTGAAAATATCTAATCTGTTGTTTAATCCCATATATTGATATCCATCTGATGTCAATTGTTTAACTATAACTCCACCGTCTTCTAAGAAAGATATATCATCATTGTTTAGACTTGACATGTCCATGAAGTCTATTTCACCATTAATCATTTGAGCTTGTGCTGTTTCCTGGTTAACTACTGTGATTATAAAGTTATCAAGATTTGGTCTTCCATCCCAATAATCCTCATATGCTACTAATTCAACATATTGATCTGGTTCAAAATGCTTCATCATGAATGGACCACTGCCTATAGGATTTCTAAGCAACTCTGTTTGTTCTGATGCTTTAGCTACAGGGATTTCACCCCATATATGCTTAGGTACGATTGTTCTACTTCCAATATCCAGCATAAATGGTGCATATATCTCTTCAGTTGTAATCTTAATAGTTCTTTCATCTATGATTTCTATACCTTCAATAGTATCTGATTCGCCAGTGTGGAATGCTTCAATACCCTTAATAGCACTTACTCCTGAATAGCGAGATCCTGTATAGTCTGGGTGAGCGATAAACTCAAATGTAAATAAAACATCCTCAGTTGTTATAGGTTTGCCATCATGCCATTTTAGATCCTCTCTTAATGTGAAGGTTACTGATTTTTGATCATCTGATACTTTCCATTTTTCTGCCAAACATGACTCATACTCCATATCTGGATTCATCTGAACCATACCCTCATAAATTAAGCTAAGTACATAGTTATCATATGAATCCTCATATAATGATGGGTGAAGTACTCCTGGAGGTGCACTCCAAATAGCTCTTCGTACTGTTCCTCCTACTTGTGCTTTCCCACCAGTTAGTGATCCCAGATCACATCCAACTAACACAACAGAAAGTACCATAAGCAATGCAATTGATAATGCTAATATTTTTCTTTTCATCAATATCCCCCTTTGACTTATTTTAAACCACTTTACACTACTATTACTCAGTATGTCCTATATACCACCCCCTTTTAGAATGCTAGTACAACTAATATTTCTATATATATTCATGTTAATCGAATATTAGTACATTTAGAGAG
>DAOUQG010000039.1 GCA_030625765.1 Thermohalobacteraceae bacterium
GATAATATTAAGCTAAAGATTAATCATACTTATGGAATAGCTAAGGATAAAATAATATTACCTTATTCTAGGTTATACGAAGATATAAATAACAATATACATACAGAATCAAAAGAAAACCTAGAAGATGTTTTAGAAAAGGATAATACTATAATTGAAAACAACAGTTTCAAGTCTAATGATAAAATCCATTATTCGATTGATGAAGATAAGTCATCAATTAATATGAATTCAAAGATAGAAAATTATGAAGACCTCTCCAATACTCACCAACAAAACTTATCATTTAATGAACAATTAAATCTTATAAATGACGATAAAATTAATACATTTATAGAAAATACGAAATCTAGTTTAGACAATTTATTATCTAAAACCTACATCTTAGAAAATAGCACAGAAGAAATAGAAAAAATCCTCTTAAGTAATATTAAAGTGCTTGATAAAAAATTAAATGCTGATAAAGGTTCTATTGAACAAATAAAGACCATTTTAAGCTATATTGAAAAGTCACTTAATAAATATAAAACTGAAAGTAATAACTTGCATCAGTTATTATCTTCAATAGAAGAATTGTATACCTATAATATAAATCAAATTGAAAAAATAGAACCAAAAATTCACGAAGTAAATACTCTGTTAAGACATTCCTTAAAGCCTAATATTTGGAATAAAATCCTCAACCTCTTTAAATAACATAATGTAACTTTTTATATGTCTTTTTTCCTTTAATTCGCTGAACCTCGTAAATACCATTGACTAATTGGCTTAAATTTTTATTTTCTCGTTTTAGATATTCTAAATCTGATAGCTTATTAAATTTTAAAGAATAACTACAGCCTTTACTTAATCTACAGGGTGTGGAAATTAACTGAAATTTCCTATACCCTTTTTTTTCGAGTAAATAATTAAGATGGATAGCATGATTTTTAGAGTTAAATAAAATGATATAATATTCTGCACTGTTAATCTTCCTTACTTGCATCATATCACCCCTACCTTAGTAATATAGTATTAATATATTTTAAAACTTTTGATTTGGTTACATTTCATTTTATTTATCTTATTAAGTTCTCTCAGAAGCAAAATACTAGCATATACATATATTAAAAAGAATGATAGAAAAGGAGAGTTGTTAACTTGAATAAAATAAATATAAATAACAACAAAGAAAACGTCTATTATTTATCTAATAAAATAGAAACTAATTATAAGATTTGTAATCCAGTTAATAAAGCAACTAAATATTTAATTGAAGATAACGAAAATAAAGAATTACCAAATATAAATGAAGCTAGATTAAAAAGCTCTTCATTAAATGATTCAAACGTTTCTATAATCACATGTACAAATAAGTCAAATTACTTCAAAAATATATTTGAAAATTATATTAGACAAAATTGTGAGAAAAAGGAACTCATTATTATACTTAATAGCAGTAAATTGAATATAAACCAATGGAAAGAAAAAGCCCAGCCTTATGACAATGTAAGAGTGTTTCAATTAGATGAAAAAATAACTCTAGGTGAATGCTTAAATTATGCAATTGAAAAATCTAAATTTGAAATCATTGCCAAATTTGATGATGATGATTATTATGGTGAAAACTATTTATTTCAAGCTGTTAAAGCATTAAATTCAACTGCAGCAGATGTAGTAGGCAAATCAGCTTCTTATGTATATTTTGAGAGAAACAAAATCTTAGCTATTAGAAATGCTGGTCGTGAAAATCGTTATGTACGTAGAGTTGAAGGACCAACTCTAGTTTTTAAAAGAAGTGTTTTTGATAAAGTAAAATTCAAAGCCAAAAATCTTGGGGAAGATGTACAATTTTGCAAAGATTGCTGCAAAGAAAAAATTAGAATTTTTACCACTGATATATTAAATTTTGTATATATCAGACATGCTAATAAATCTCAACATTCATGGGGTATCAGTGATAATTATTATCTGAAATTATGTGAAAAAATTGGTTACGTAAATGATTATATTAGTTTTATTAATAAGTAATGTAATAACATTTTCCTAATTTCGCATTCCCTGGGTAATAGCCAAATAGCGACATTAGAAGGCTTATAATGAATTCTTTTGACATTTTATATATGCTAATATAAAAATATATGTCATATTATAACTAGGTATATTTAATAAATCTCACTAAGCCTTGGAAGGATAACTTTCAAGGCTTAGTGTAATTGTTATTATTATAACTTTTATCTATTTTTATATCCTATTCTTAATTATAATTGTGTTGATCAAAATCATCTGACACTCACTTCTATAAGTGGGTGTTTAAACTTTTACTACGTAATATAGTACTTATTATGATATTTGAATAACACATCTCTGTATACATTCATATTATGTATCACAAAAGCATTAAGTGTTTTGTATATACTTTGTTATTATTAGATTTTATAAATTTTTAAATTCCAAAAGATAACTAGATGCTTTAACTTATTATTTAGGGAGTGAATTTAATGATAATTAGTCAAACACCAGTTAGAATTAGTTTTGTAGGTGGCGGAACTGACCTTCCAGCATTCTACAAGCTATTTCCTGGAAGAGTTATAAATACTACTATTGATAAATATATATATGTAATAATTAATAAACGTTTTGATAGTAAAATAGTTTTAAATCATTCAAAAAAAGAAATTGTTAATAATATTGATGAAATTCAGCATGCCTATATTAGAGAATCTTTAAAGCTAACTGGAATAGATAACGGGATTGAAATAACAATTCTTTCTGATATACCTTCCAATGGTAGTGGTTTAGGCTCATCTAGTTCTTTAACAGTCGGTTTGTTAAATGCTCTGTACATTTACAAAGGTGACTCTAAAAATTTAGCTTTTTTAGCTAATGAAGCATGTAAATTAGAAATTGATATTCTAAATAACCCAATTGGAAAGCAAGATCAATACGCTGCTGCTTTTGGAGGTATTAAGTTATATACCTTTAATTCAAATAATACCGTAAATATTGAACCAATAAATATAAGTCAGCATGATATTTTACATTTAAATTCAAACTTACATCTTGTATACACAGGATTTTCAAGGAAATCATCCAATATCCTTACTGAGCAAAGCAAGAATACACACATAAACATTGAATATCTAAAAAAGATGTCCGAGATGCCCATTGAATTTAAAAAAATATTTGAAGAAAAAGATTATAATAAATTTGGAAAATATCTAGATACAGCTTGGAAATATAAAAAGCATCTAGCCAGTGGAATTACTAATATTGAAATAAATAAGTTATATGAAAAAGGGCTAAAACATGGAGCTATAGGAGGAAAGCTTCTAGGCGCTGGTGGCGGCGGATTCATTCTATTCTATGTTCCCTCAGAAAATAAAGACATTTTTATCAATAATCTTAAAAGAAGCTATAAAATATTACCTTTTAGGTTAGAACGCTATGGTACAAAGATTATTTTTAATTCAAATTAAAAATTGCATATGATATAGGAGGAATATAGATGAATATCTTAATTACTGGAGGAGCGGGTTATATAGGAAGTCATTGCAATAAATTATTATATAACAATGGATATAACACTGTAATAGTAGACAATTTAAGCTTTGGGCATAAAGAAGCTGTAAAATGGGGTACCTTTTTACAAGGAGATTTCGGCGACAAGGATTTTATGAAAGCGGTTTTTAAGAATTATCAAATTGATGCTGTTATGCATTTCGCTGCCTATGCAAATGTATCAGAATCTGTACAGAATCCCAGCAAGTATTATATTAACAATGTTTCAAAAATGATAAAACTGCTTGACTGTATGGTTGAAAATGGAGTTAAACATGTTATATTTTCTTCATCAGCAGCAACCTTTGGGAATCCTAAATACATTCCAATTGATGAAATTCATATCCAATCTCCCATAAACCCATATGGAGAAACAAAGCTTATAGGGGAAAAACTATTGAAATTCTATGAACAAGCTTATGGAATTAAATATATAATAATGAGATATTTCAATGCTGCAGGAGCAGATTTTGATGGAGAAATTGGTGAGTCCCATAGCCCTGAACATCATTTACTTCCTGTTATTTTTCAAGTAGCTCAGCATAAAAGAAAAAAACTTTTTATTTATGGAAATAACTATGATACAAAAGATGGTACTTGTATTAGAGATTTTATACATGTAGCAGATTTATCAGAAGCACACTATCTAGCATTAAACTATTTATTATCTGAAAACAAATCACAATGCTTTAATTTAGGAACTAACAAAGGCTACTCTATTAAAGAAGTGTTAAAAAAATGTGAAAAAATAATAAATATGACTATTGATTATGAATATAAAAACCCTAGACCAGGAGATCCATCAATGTTAGTAGCTTCTAATATAAAAGCTAAGAATATATTATCATGGCATCCAAAATATAGTGATTTAGATACAATAATTAAATCAGCTTGGTTGTGGGAAAACAATAGAAGATTTTGATTTTTTGAGAAAGGGGGCTAATAAATGTATCAATTCTTTGATAAGTATAAAAATGATTTAATTGAAGCAATAAATAGCGTTAGTAATGAAAATTTAGAAAATTTCTCTGAATCTTTATTGTATTCATATAGAAATGATAAAAAAGTGATCATTTTGGGTAATGGTGGAAGTGCAGCTACAGCATCACATTTTACTTGTGACTTAGGCAAAGGAACAAATGTTGAAGGATTGAAAAGGTTTAAAGTAATAAGTCTTACAGATAATCTACCATTGATCACTGCAATATCAAATGATTTATCATATGATGAAGTGTTCAAATATCAACTAGAAAACATTCTAGAAGAAGATGATCTAGTCATAGGTATATCTGCATCTGGTAACTCTGAAAATGTTGTTAGAGCTTTTGAGTTTGCAAAGCGCAAGTCAGCTAGAACCTATGGTTTAATTGGTTTTACAGGTGGTAGATTAAAAAACTTATCTGATAAATATATCTATATCAATAGCTTTAACTATGGTGTTGTTGAGGACATTCATTTAATACTAGTTCATATAATAACCCAATATATTAAAAATCATATGTTATCATTAAAGAATTTGGATAATGATATAACTCATTATGAAGACTGTTATGAATAGAGCAGTTTTTTTTGATAGAGATGGAATAATAAATAAAAAAGCTCCAGAGCATGACTATATTAAAAGCTGGAATGAATTTAAGCTTATTCATGATATTATTGATGTAATGAAGCATGTTCAATCAAAAGGCTATAAGATAATCATCGTAACAAATCAGAGAGGGATTGCAAGGGGCTTAATGACAACAGAAGACTTATTAGAAATACATGAAAACTTAAAACGAGAGCTTTTTAAATATAAAATATTTATAACAGATATTTTATTCTGCCCCCATGATATAAATGAAAATTGTGATTGCAGAAAACCAAAGCCAGGTATGTTACTAAAAGCAAAGAAGTTATACGATATTAATTTTGAGAAATCATATTTTATTGGTGATTGTGAAACAGATATTATATCAGCAAACTCAGTAAACGTTAAATCAATTTTATATATTAAAAACTCTTGCACTAAAACAAAGCAAGTTAAGCCTTCCTATATAGTTACCAGTCTTAAGGAAATAATTAAAATAATTTAATCTAATGAAATAAAATTTTAGTAAATGTATATATCCATCTATTGTTACTACAAGGAGGTGTTTCAATTTGAGTGGAAATGATGTTAAAATAGATATTATTGAAAAAGGAAATATTACCGCAACTTTCACTATGAAAAATCCTGTTAA
The DNA here is from genome assembly GCA_030625765.1 of Thermohalobacteraceae bacterium. Classification (GTDB taxonomy): domain Bacteria; phylum Bacillota; class Clostridia; order Tissierellales; family VENL01; genus DAOUQG01. The sequence goes on from DAOUQG010000039.1 coordinate 5,763, forward strand.
CAAATCATTGGATAAAATAATTCAGAAAAAAATGAAAAAGAAACATATTAAATGGAACAATACAGATAATGAAAAAAAGCAAGACAATAAGAATAATGATATTCCTGGAATTACAGTTATAACTAGTACTATTCGACCTGGTTATTTAGAAAATGTATTTAAAAATTATAATAGACAGAACTATTCAAAGAAAGAGCTTATTATTGTTTTAAATAAAAACAGCATGAATATTGAAAGATGGAGAGAAAAAGCAAAACATTATCCAAATGTTAGAGTATTTCAACTTGATGAAAGTAAATCATTTGGTAAATGCTATAATTTCTGTGTCAGTCAATCTAAATACGATTATATATCTCCCTTTGATGATGATGATTACTATGCTCCAAATTATTTAACAGACATAGTAGATGCTTTTAAGTCTACTCATGCTGATGTTGTAGGTAAAAAGACTCGCTTTATCTATTTTGAAAGATCAGGAATATTAGCTATTTCGTGTGTGAACAATGAAAATCGTTATGTCAATCATCTTGATGGACCTACATTATCTTTTAACAAAAAAGTTTTTGATAAAGTTAAGTTTTCAAATGGTCTTGGAATAGATACTCAATTCTGCAAAAAATGTTTAGCCAATGGTTTTAAGCTATATTCAACCAATAAATATAACCATGTTTATATTAGACATTCATCAAGTCATAATCACACATGGAATATAAACGACAGAAAACTATTAAACTGGTGCCGAATAGTTGGAAGGATAAAAAACTATAAAGAATATGTTGCTAGATAGCACTAATTTAATAAACACGCTATGAATATAATAATTTTCATAGCGTGTTTTGATCTCTTAAAATTTTAATTATTTAGCTTCACTACACTATTCTTACCTAATAAAAATTTAATTACTCTTCCCTTACTTATATTGCCCTCAATTATCGAATTCCTTTCAATGATACTTGAACTTATTGTTGTCTTAATATCAGAAATAACACATCCATCCAAGATTATACTATTTTGTATTTCACAATTTAAAATCTTAATGTCATCATATAATGAAGTGTAAGGTCCTATATAACAATTTTGAATAACTGTATTATTCCCTATGGTAACTGGTCCTCTAATAATACTATTAATAATTTTTGAATTCCTTCCCAGAATAATCTTACCATTTACTTTTGTATTGTTATCTAGAGTACCAGTTATTTTACTGCTAATATTACTTAAAAGATATTGATTTGCATCTAAAATATCTTCTGGCTTACCTAAGTCCATCCATAAATAATCAATTTTTTTATATTCTACTTTAAATCTATTATCTATTAACCATTTTATTGAATCAGTTATCTCATATTCCCCTCTACATGAAAGTTTAATATTTTTGCATGCTGTAAATATATTCTTATCAAAAACATATATTCCAGCAATAGCCAAGTTTGAAGGTGGATTGTCTGGCTTTTCAATTACATCTAATACTTGACCATTACCTATATCAACTATTCCATATCTATGAGGGTTATCAACTTCTTTTATAATAATCTGACAATTACCTGCCATTGAAATAACTTCATTAATAGAATTTTCAATAGCAGGGTCATAAAGATTATCTCCTAACATCATCAAAAACATATCATCTTTTATAAAATCTCTTGAAGCTAACACTGCATTTGCGAGTCCAAGAGGTTTTTTCTGCGTGATATACTCAAATTTCACTTTTTTATTTTCATAATTCTTTAAAGCTTCCTTAAATATGTTTTCATTACTGCCTACTACAATACCTATTTCTACAATATTTACTTTAACAAACAAATCTATTAGATAAAATAATATTGGTCTATTAGCAATAGGAATTAAGTGCTTAGGTAATGATAGTGTTATTGGCCAAAGTCTAGTTCCTAATCCAGCACATAGCATTAACCCCTTCATCAGATAATCTACTCCCTTCTTTATTAAGCTCAAATATCAGTTCAAAAAATTTATTTAAAATATTTCTTAATATTGGGAATTATTCTAAAAAACTTCTAATATATTATATGTTTTCTAAAATTTTTATGATAAGACGTAAAAAGAAAAAAATACAGTTCAGAGGATTCAATCCCTTTCTGAAACTGTATTTTTAAAAAGATATATTAAATTTTCTAAATATCATTTGAAAACATTTTTCACAAGGTTTAATTATATTAAAACTTTATTTACCTAATTTAACCTTTAATTTTTCAAGCATATCTTTTGACATAGCATCCAAATCATATTTGGGATTCCATCCCCACTCTTCACGTGCAGCGCTATCATCTAAAGAATCTGGCCATGAATTAGCTATTTTTTGAAGTGTTGGATTTACATCATAACTCATTGTGAAATCTGGCATAAACTTCTTGATTGAAGCAAAAATATCTTCAGGTGAGAAGCTCATTGCTGTTACATTAAATGCATTTCTATGCTTAAGCTTAGAAGGATCAGCTTGTGCAAGATTGATTATAGCATCTAGAGCATCTGGCATATACATCATATCCATATATGTATCTTCTCCTAGTGGACAAGTGAATTTGCCATCTTCTATAGCTTTATAATATATATCTACTGCATAATCGGTTGTTCCCCCACCTGGCAACGTTTTATAAGATATTAAACCTGGAAAACGAACTCCTCTAGTATCTACACCAAATCTTTCATAATAATAATCACAAAGTATTTCACCAGCTACTTTTGTTACACCATACATAGTTTTTGGTCTTTGAATAGTATCTTGAGGAGTATTTTTAGCAGGTGTTGATGGTCCAAAAGCTGCTATTGAACTAGGAGTAAATATAGCAGCTCCAGTTTCTCTACCAACCTCTAAAACGTTATAAAGACCACCCATATTAACATCCCATGCTAAATTTGTCTTTGCTTCTCCTACAGCAGAAAGAATTGCTGCTAAGTGAATGATAGTATCTACATTATGTTTCTTTACAGCATTAGCAATATGATTAATATTTGTTACGTCAATTATTTCAAACGGACCTGATTTTACAATTTCATCCGACCCGTCCTTTGCGCTTCTACTACTTGAAATTACATTGTTTTCTCCATATTCTTTCCTTAATCTCATTGTAAGCTCAGAACCAATTTGTCCTAAAGCGCCAGTAATTAATATTTTTTTCATCTTGCACCTCCAAAGATAATTGATGGTAAATTATGATAAAAATTAACTAATAATGGTATAAAAGTAAATGAATGTAGCACTTTTACACGCTCGACAATATTATAACACATTTTTTATATAAAAATGAAATAAATTATCTTATATTAAATTTTTGTCAATTTCATAATATTATGTATGAAATCGAATAAAAAAGCGCCGAAAAAATCAGCACTTTAAAAATTTTTATTTAGCTATTAGTCAATATATCTTGATATTCTATTAAGTAAAGAAGCCATTTGTGCTCTTGTTATGTTTTCGCTAGGTCTAACCGTATCATCTTCAAAGCCTCTAAAAATTCCATTATACACCATTGAATATATTGCATCATATGACCATCTATTTGAATCTATATCAGTATAAGGCATTATTAAATCAGTTCTCATATTTTCAAAAACTAAAACTCTATTTAACATCGTAGCCATTTCTTCTCTAGATATGGGCTTCTCTGGTGCAAAATGTTCATCATCGATTCCTCTAATAATATTGTGATTCTTTGCAATATCAATTTCATTTTTAGCCCAATAAGTAGGGGAAACATCCTTAAAACTGCTTTCAACATCATTTTCTACTTCTAGCTGTAAAACTCTAACCAGAGTAACTGCAGCTTGAGCTCTAGTAAGAAATAAATCTGGCATGAAAAGACCATTGTCATAACCTTTCATCCAACCTTTATTCTTGATAGTAAATATATCACTCTCTGCCCAATGATCTGTAATATCGCTAAAATAATAATACTCTTGATCTTGATCATGTTTATCTTCATTTAAGTAATCTGAATAGTACTCCCATGTACTTGGTAATTCTTGACCTAAACTCCAGCTTCCAGTACCTTTTAAATCATATTTTTTAACTAAATCTAGCTTAGCTTTAATTGATTCTTCATTTTCATACCAAATTGTATAATTTCCTAGTGTAAGCATTCTTCCAAAAACATAAAAACTCTCATCATCTTCTTTAATTTCAAACGTAGCCATAGGAGATTTATATTCTTCATTGTAAACAGTTTCTGCATTGTATTTCTTAAGTAAAGTATCTAGAACTGTTAGATGAATTCCTCTACCACTCTTTTCTTCACCTGAATTCCAATATCGACCATAAAAAGGAATTCCAAGAACTATCTTTTCTGAAGGAGCTTTTTCTAAAGCATATTGAATTGACTTCTCAACAAAATCTATACCAGCTATTGGACCAGGCTGTGACCCGTAGTAGCTTTGATCATATGCCATAACCATCAGATAATCACAGTATTTTACCATTTCTGAATAATCATAAGATCCATGCCATCCAACTTCTACTCCATATGGATTTGCTGAAACTGCTACAGAAATTTCTTTATCTTCAGGTAACTTTTCTCTTAAAATCCTAATAAAATCTGTATAGTCGTTTCTTTCAATATGTGTAACATTTTCAATATCAATATTTACGCCATCTAAATCATACATCTCAATAACTTCAACAATTTGTGATGCCAAATTTTCTCTGTTAGTTAGTGCTTTTTTACCTAGTTCTCTATTCCAATGATTACTTAAAAAAGGAACTACTTTGATTTCTCTTTCATGCATCTGGACTATAAAACTTTCGTCAAGCAATTTGCTAGTAGCCAAATTTCCGTTCTCATCCAAATTAAAATAACTTGGCGAAATAACCTGTAAAGCCCCATTTGTTTGATCAACAAACTGAACATGAGTATCTTTGGAACCAAAGTATAAATAACTCATATTAAATCTATCATCTACAGCTTGTCCTTCTTCTGAATTAATTAAAAAAAACTGTAAAAAAATACAAATACAACATAATAATAAAACAAAAACTTTTTTTGCTCTAATCACTTCATTGCCTCCCCTCTATACTAGTTTACATAATTGCATTAGAGAAAACAATAAATAAAATTTGGCAAAAAATGTTCTATATATTATATTTTTTATAATTAATCGTCAATATTATACGCAACATCTTTAATTGTGATATTAATATTTTTTTCATCAATTAAATCAAAATACATATTATTTACTTCCGCACCATTATGCATAATAAGCTTAATTTTAGGTCGTAAAGTAAATTTGGCGTTAGTTTCTTCTACAACTCCTACATCTCCATTACTTAATTTCACTAAAGTACCTTCAGGATAAGGTACTACTCTTCTAACAAAAGCTCTAACCATTTCATAATCAAAAAGAGTTCCAGAGGCTCCCATTATATACTCTAAAGCTTCATTAGGACTCATAGCTGCTCTATATGGTCTATCAGATGTCAATGCATCGTAAACATCAGCTATAGCAACTATCTTAGCGCAATCATTAATTTCATCTCCTTTTAACCCATTTGGGTAGCCTGTACCATCTACCCTTTCGTGGTGCTGTAGAGTTATAACTCTAGGTATTGAACTAACATACATATTATCTTTTAAGTATTCATACCCTTGTTTTGAGTGATTTTTGATTATGTCATATTCATTATCATCTAGCTTTCCTTTTTTCAAAAGAATCTCCTTCGGCACATAGGTTTTTCCTAAATCATGTAAAATCGCCCCAAAAGCTAAATGAGTTAATTTATCTTTGTTAAATTTCAACTCAATACCCATAATAATAGATAGTATTGCTACACTCACACAATGTTCATAAATATAATTGTCCAAAGTTTTTATATCTACTATCTTAATTAAAATATCTTTCTGAGAATATATTTCGTCAACAATACTACTAACTAAAAAATTAATATTCATCATATTTTGATCAATCTGTTTCGATACATTTTTATTAATCTTTCCATTACTTGATGTAAATCCAAAAAACTTATTAAATGAGTCCTTAATAGTTTTTACAACTTTTTGCCTTAATTCAGGTTTAATAATATCTTCAATTTCAGTATCACTATACTCATCATTTATGTATACTGACATTATCCCGGCTGCTCTAATTCTTTTAATTATGTTTGATTTAATTATTACTCCTTTAGCTAATAGTATTCGTCCTTCAGGGTCAAATATTGTCTTAGCTAATTCACTTCCTTCTCTTAATGAACTTAAAGGGACTAACCGCATACCATCACACCTTCATTTTTTTGTTGAATTTTATTATAAAAATATTATCTACTTACTTAACTATTCTATACTAAAGGTAATATCCCTTTTTTTTCTTCAAAAATATAACCATATTTTGTCGATAAACTCAATATTAATAATGAACTCTTACTAACCAGAATTTAATATTTTTATCACTCCAACCTAAATCCCATGGAACTCTATATCTATCTGTATTATGAGAATTTACTAAGCTATATCCCTTTGAATCTGCTCCAGATATTACTGAAATATGTGTAATTTTTCCTTTTTTCTCATACGCCACAAAATCACCAGGTAGTAGCTTATTTGACATCTTATATACTTGTTGGTAGGTACCCCTTGCAATCACAGAAGCTCTTCCACTATATACCATATAGCTTTTAAAAGCTTGTGCATTTACCCATGCCTTACTACCATCCTTTACATAATTCCATGAATAAGTCTTTTTAAATCCTCCTCCCTCATAAAGCATTTGGGAAGCAAAATTCGCACAGTCCCCACCTAAATGATTGTAGTTTTTATATTTTTCGTTATATTTATAGTCATATTCTTCATCAGCTGCTGCACCACAGAACTTATCTGCATACTCGATTGCTTTTTTTCTTCTTTCATTTACATTAGTTAAATCTCTAAAATTTTGGGAAGTAATATATTTTTTAACTTCTTTAGATTTGATTTGATCTAAATTTAATGAATCTGCAAAAGGATCAGTATACCAGTCTCGTGTTATTAACCATTTATCTTCTTCTCTTTCTAAATTTAACAAATGATAAGTTCCTATTCTAAACATATTGACTTTATTGGGTTCATCTATATAAACATATTTATATTCTGTAGATGCAATAATACTTATCTGCAAACTAAGTTCTTTGTCTTGTATGTTTTTAATCTTGATCTTTGTATCAACGTCTATAAATTGAATCCCTTGTTTTTCTGACCACATATGTAAATATTTCATTTTTTTTAATTCATGTTCATAAGCCCACAGTCCATATTTTTTATTTTTGTTGTATAAATATTCTAAGACATCTAAATCTTTTTCTAGCAAAGCTAAATTTCTAATATCAAATATATCTATAATTAAAGTTTCAACACTATCTATCTGTGCAGATGTTGTCACGATTTTATATTTATTAATCGACATTCCAATGAAAATAAGTAATATAATTGCAACAATAACAATCGTTAAAAAAATCCGTGACTTTTTTAGAATAATTATCATATAACTCCCTCCATTTCTTTACATTGAAATTATATGATTGACTATGGAAATATAGACATGAAAAAACGACTATAGCAGTCGTTTTATAATTCATCTAAAAAAATATCATCAAATCTAATCTTGCTAAGCGGACTTAACTTTACATTCTTCACATTTTCCCTATAAATATAAGGAGTTTTATTATGATAAAGAAATAACCAAGGTACATCATCTACTATCAACCTTTGAATTTTCATATATGCTTCCAATCTTTTTTCAGAATTAGTTATACGCTTAGCTTCCAACATAAGTCTTAAGACTTCTTTATTGTCATATTTACCTAAATTCATGTGATTATTAGGGTTAAACAGAGGCTGAAGAAAATTATCAGCATCACCAGTATCTGCAATCCAACCTACGTTATAAACATCAGCTTTAGCAATACTTTCACTGGTTAAATAAACTCTGGCAGGTACTTCTATTTTTTTGTATTTGATTCCTACTTTCTCAATATCATCCAATATTAGATTAGTAACTTGATCAATTTTTCCTTCTGTAACTAAAACTAATAATTTTTCTGGATTTTGATAGTATTTATTTTTAGTAAGAATTTTTCTTGCTAAGTCTGGATTATAATCAAATCCTGATAAACTAGAGTTGTCTATCATAGCTGGAGGAAAAACTCCCTTACACTTAGTTGCCAATGATGGAAATATTTCTTTAATTATTTTATCTTTATTCACAGCGTAGTTAATAGCAGCTCTAATATCTTTATTCCTAGAAAAAATTGAATTTCTTCGTAGATTAAAGCCCCAAAACCTTGTTGTAAAGACATCTTGAGTATTAAATTTTACTTCTGAAGAACTCTCTGACAGATTCCTAAATTGTTCATTATTTATAATAGCAAAATCATATTTACCCTCATATATACCCTTAATAGGTTCTCTGTCATTATAATAAATCTCAACTTTATCCGCATAAGCGTTTCCACCAAAATAATCTTTATTAGCTGTAAGAGTATATTTTTCATCATCCTTGTCAGTTAATACAAATGCACCACATCCCGTGAATATTCCCTTTTCAACATCTTCTTTTGCAAGAATAGAACAACACGTATCAGTTAAATTAAGCAAAAACCCGCTATTGGATTCACTTAATCTAATTCCAATCCTATATTTATCTAAAACTTTTATCCCACTGATATCACTAGATTTTCCACTATTATAATCCTTTGCACCATCTATTTCCATCAAAAACCATGCATTTGGAGAGTTAAGCTCCTGACTTAGAACTCTCTTCAAAGAATATTCAACATCATCCGCAGTAATCTCTCTTCCGTTATGAAATTTTGCTCCTTTTCTTAGATTAAAAGCCCATGTGACTTTATCTTCTTTAACATACCAACTCTTAGCTACCCCTGGAAAAACATCAGTTGAAAAACCTTTTCTTAATAATCCCGAATGTAAGTTAGTCATCAATCTTCCAGTTTGTGTTGCAAAATTCATGGCAGGATCAAGGTCATTAAATTCTCCAAACAATGGAGTTCTTAAAATATATTCTCCTCGAGAATTTTCTTTTTGATTAATTAACATGATTTTATTATTTATCTGTGTTAAATGATCTGAAATTTCTGAAAGATGACTTAATGAAGATTTCGTCTGCTCAGCATTCATCATCATTGTATCAATCAATGACATAATTTCATTAGAAATAGTATTTAATTTTCCAGATGACGCAGTTACTTCTTGTAAGCTAGATGTTTGTTCAGAAACTGCCATACTGATTTCTTTAGTAACTTCTGTTGAAGTAGTTACAGAATCAATTATCTCATTAAAAACCTTGTTAGTATTATTTGCAGTTTTAGTACCTTCCTGTACTTTTATAGTACTTTCATTCATAGCTTTTATTGTTTCAGTTATACTTTCGTTTATCTGGGTTATTATTTTAGAAATCTCCTCTGCAGATTTATCACTTTGGTTTGCTAGCTTTCTAACCTCTTCTGCAACAACTGCAAAGCCTCTTCCATGTTCACCAGCCCTAGCAGCTTCAATGGCAGCGTTTAATGCTAATAGATTCGTTTGAGATGATATATCCTTAATAACCTTTAACATTTTATCTATCTGAATAGAATGATTACTTAAGCTATTTACAACACTTTTGGTATGGTTAACAGATCCTTCTATTTCTGTCATAACTTTTATAGAATCGTCAACAACAGTTTTACCTTGTTTTGCTACATTAAGGGTATCATATGCGATTTTCTGTGAGTTTTCAGTGCTAGCACTAACTTCTTGAGCTAAAGCTGAATACCCTTCGATTTCTTCAACAACCTTGCTAATAAACTCCATTTGCTTGCTTACATTTTCAGTAATATAATTAATATTATTTATTAGATTATCTGTAGCAAAACCTGACTCATCTACTCTATTTCTAATTTTATCAATTGTAATTTTTTGATTGTGATTCATCAGTGCTTTTAATTTGTTCTTATAATTGTTTTGCAAATTGTCATTAGTATCTTGTATTTCCTGATTTTTCTTCCTCCTAGCATGTTTCTTAAACATTTTTTTACCCCCTCATTTTTTAACAGCTTGTTTATAATAACTAAAGCTGTTTAAAATTTTATATTCTTTAACTACTATGTTGAAAATAGATTCTTATAAAATCATGTGATTTTCTCATATCTAGCTCATTTATTGACCCCATTTTTTTAAACATCTCTTTATATTTATCTCTCAGTAGTACTAAGATAATAAAATAGTTAGTAATAACATCATGTTTTAAAAAATTCATTATTAAATCGAATCATTTTTCTCTAACAATTGTATCATTTTATATCTTCCTCAAAAATGCTTATACATTATTTTACCATACTTAAGAAATTTTTTCTTCATATTTAGTATATTACAAAATTGTAATATACTTACGGTAAGTTGAATATTTCAAACAATACAAAAAGCAATCATACAGTTATATTATCTTAAATGTATAATTGCTTTTAAAATAGATATATTATTTATCTCATAATTTACTTATTGCTTTTTTTATTTTCAAAGTTGAATGGTACGGATTATCAGAAGACATTATATAAGCCATTACTGCTATGCCATCTGCTCCGGACGAAATAACTGATTCAGCATTTTGAGGGTTAATACCACCTAAAGCTATTACTGGTACGTTCACTTCCATTTTAATTTTTTTGATAAAGTCAATACCCTTTGGTGGTAACCCTGCTTTACATTTAGTCGGATAAATGTGACTTGCTAGAAGATAATCTACACCATTTTTTTCAGCTATAACTGCTTCCTCTATACTATGAATAGATACACCTAATAAACCCTCAAATTTATTACAGCCATTAACCAGATCATTAAAGCTAACATGATAACCATCTGCATTAATTTTTTCTGCAACTTCTTTATTGCTGTTAATTATCAAGGCTACTTTTTTATTACTCTTATTAATTGCTTTCTTAATGTCTTTTGCAATTGTTTCTAATTTGGCAGTAGCTAAGTCCTTTTCTCTTAAGATAATTACATCTACTTCACCTTTTATAGCATTTTCAATTACATTCATAAAAGTATCATAGTTTACAAGTTTTCTATTTGTAATTAGAAATAGCATCTAGTTATCTTCCCTTAATATATTGATGTTCTTTCCTTCCATTACCTTATTCATATTT
>DAOUQG010000109.1 GCA_030625765.1 Thermohalobacteraceae bacterium
TTCCATTAACATAACTCTCCTTTATTCGTTTAGTCACTGTAAATGATAACAGAAAAAGGCTTATTTGTCCAATCATTCTAGTTTTCTAGAATTTTCGCATGCTTTTTCTGATTTCCATAATAATTTGTTCCCCAAACACCAGCCAATATCATTACTCCACCAATAAAAGAAAAATATTCGATATAATTAAATTAAAAGCAACTCCTGAAGCACATGTCCAACTCCTGCTTCATTATTTGATTTCTTAGTGACTAAATCTGCAGTTTCTTTCGCTTTTTGTGAACCATTTTTCATTGCAATACCTAATCCTGAATTTTTAATCATATCAATGTCATTATTATCATCACCTATAGCTATTATCTCCTCTGTCTTTATATCCTTACCACTTGCATATTCCTTTAAAGAAATCCACTTGGATCCTAAAGGATTCATGATTTCTAATAGCCCACCTGATATAACAAGCTTACTCATTATATGCGAGCTATATCTTTTTGGATATGTTGTCTTAATAAATTTTTCAAACTCCTTTAAATCTGTTAAATCACCTACATAACACACAGCTAAGACCTTACCTTCCTTATAATTAAGAGAATTATCCATTTTCTTATATCTATCAAGATTTTTTGACATGTATGACCCATATTTAGAACTATGTATTTCATACTCAATAATAATGTCATATCCATCAGCATAATGATCTACATGAATTATTGGATATAAGCCTCTCTTTCTTCCTTCTTTTATTAATGTATAAAAATCTCTTGTATCTAAATATTTTGTAAGTAATAACTTCTCATCTGAAATCTTCCTAGCTATGTTTCCGTTATTCGCCATAACAACAAAATCAAATCCTAGTTCTGTTGTTAATTGTTTTGCAGACCAATATCTACGTCCTGTTGCTATAACTATTTCAACTCCCAAGTCATTAATTCGTTTTAGTACATCAATATTTTCTTTAGATATTTTTTTATCATCTGTAAGCAGCGTTCCATCCAAATCTAAAGCTACCAGCTTATAATCCATAGTAGTCACCTCTATGTCAATTTAGTAGATTCACGAGCATGTTTTCGCTCACTCAAATACAAAAAGTCATGAAATCTTAAGACATCTGGATTTTCATAATTATCTTAACAGCGAGAATAATTATTCAAATCTTTTAGCACCACTTCTTTCAGATTAACCGACATGCCTTGCTGCAAGGCACAAAAAGTAATGAAAGCAACAATACTAGGATTTGGATGATTACCCGATTCGCGAATCATATACATCACTTCTTTCCTTATATTTTAATCAAAGAAGTGATGTATATCTGAGCGGGGGAGGGTAATTATCTAAATCCTTATCAGCACTTAGTCATATCATTTCTTTCAGATCATCATACTCTTTAGTATAACATAAAACTCAATGTTCGTATGTAATGAACCTTACTTTTAAGTAATGAATATTATAAATAAAAAAATATTGGAGGCCTGAAAATGAGACAGCCTTATTGGTATTTTATGCCTACACACTACTATAGACCACAAAATCTTAATAATGGCTACATGCCATATAATAAGCAATATTCAAAACCTTGTTTAATTGAGGAAAAATACTGTGATTACTTTGATCTTGGTGACAAAGCTCCTAATTTTACGTTAGATGCAATAGAAGATAATAAAAGAACTAAGGTTTCATTGTCAGACTATCTCGGAAAGTGGGTATTGATATTCTTTTACGGATCTGATTTCACTTTTGTATGACCAACAGAATTAGCAGCAGTTGCTGACAGAATTGAAGAATTTGAAAAATTAAACACTCAGGTTTTAGCTATTAGTACAGATAGTATTTACTCACATAAAATGTTTAAGCAAACCTCCCCTTCTGGTCAAAAAATCAATTATCCTTTGTTATCAGATAGAACTCAAAAGGTTTCTAAAATGTATGGTGTTTTGAATGAAGATGAGGGATTTGCATATCGGAGTGCATTTATTGTAGATCCTGATGGGAAAATTCGAGCATGGCTTACTAACCCTCAGCCTGTAGGAAGAAATATAGATGAAATATTAAGAATAATTGAAGCTTTACAATATTATAATGATACTGGCTTAGCTGCTCAGGCTGGATGGAAGCCTGGAGATGAAGGTATTAAGATTGGATGGGATTATGTAGGTAAATATTAAAAGATTTATTATAAAAAGGATGATACATTTCAATATCATCCTTTTTATTAAAAATTATTACGAAAACATTAAATTAAACATTTCACTCTTACAATCTATAAAACTCATCAAATGACTTCTTAACATAATAATGATCTAATACTCCACCAAGCTCTCTAACAGAGTGCATTGCAAGCATTGGATTTCCTATGTCAACTGCACGAATATCCATTTGAGTTGATGAAATAGGTCCAATTGTTGAACCTCCTCTTTCATCAGAACGATTGACAAGCTTTTGAACTGGTATATCGGCTTTTTTACATAACATTTCATACACTGTATATGAATCACTATCAGTAGTGTATGATTGATTTGCATTTATTTTAATTACTGGTCCTTTATTAAGCATTGGCTTAATTACAGGGTCATGCTTTTCTGGTACGTTTGGATGCACTGCATGAGCCATGTCAGCTGAAATTAAGAATGAGCTATATAACGCTCTATAGAAATCTTCTTTATTTTTCCCAAGAGCCATTACAATTCTTTCAAGTATCGTTCTCACCATTGGTGACCCAGCTCCCTGCTTAGTTCTGCTTCCTACCTCTTCATTATCAAAGCATATCATTACGTTAGTAGATTTAACAGGTTTTGAGTCAACTAATGCAGCTATTCCAGCATGAACCATCGCAAGGTCATCAAGCTTGCCTGTTGATATAAACTCATTGTTTACCCCAACGATACTACCCTTATCAAACTCATAAAGATATAAATTAAAATCTACTATATCTTCAGCATTTACGTTTAATTCTTCTGCTAATAGCTTAATTAAATAGTTTTCCTTTTCAAATTCTTCATTGATTAAACCTAATACTGGCAAAGTATCCTTCTGTGCATTTAGCTTAACTCCTTCATTAATCTTTCTATTCATATGTATAGCTAAATTAGGGATTATTAATATTGGTCTTCTTATATTAACAAGTCTATTTTCAGGATATAATACATTGTCAGACTTTAAGGTAACCCTACCTGCTATTGAAAGTGGTCTATCTAACCATGTATTAAGAATTGGTCCACCGTATATTTCTGTATTTAGCTTAATATAGCCATTTTGAGCCATTTCTGGTGATGGCTTTATACTAAATCCTGGAGCATCTGTATGAGCTCCAATTAATCTAAAGCCTTCTTCTTCTATTTCTCCTTCTCCTACTACAAAGGCTACTAATGCGGAATCATTTTTTGTTATAAAATATTTCCCGCCCTTTTCAATAACCCATTTTTCTCTTAATTTTATCTCCTTAAAGCCCTCATTAACTAAGACATCCTTAGTATTTTCTACAGCATGAAAAGCACTTGGGCTATCATAAATAAAATCAATTAATTCTTTTGCAAATTCTTGTTCTTTAGTCATGTTAGACCTCCTCTTATACATTACTCATTAATTACTCGTCTTCATCTCCAAATAATTCATAAAAAGCTTTAGATACTATATCAAATTCATCATCGTCTTCGATATTGTTTAGTTTAATCTCCTCTTCACCAACTTCGATGTAATTATACAATAGAACATCTTCCTGATCTTCAGGAAGCAATGCAATATATGACTTATCCTCAACCTCAAAGGTTCCCAATATATAGCATTCTAGTTCAGTATCATCCTCTAACGTTAAGTGAAGTTTCTCATATTCTTCATGGTCATGGTCATGTCCACAATCACACTGTCCATTTTCAGAATTACAATTACATTCTTCGTGGTCATGCTCATGTTGATTGTTACAACAGTTATGTTCTTGATCTTTATTCATATAAAATCCTCCTTGAAATTTAAGTTATTTTATTTATATTTTGTAACTAATCATATCATTTATTCCTATCTTATTTCTTTCAACGCTGAACATAAAAAATCCCATGTTCTTGCAGTAGAAGGAATATTTAAATGCTCTCCTGGCGTATGTACATCATACATATTTGGACCAAAAGCTATCATGTCAATATCCCCAAGTTTTTCTTTAAACAATCCACATTCTAAACCAGCATGAATTGCAGCAATAGTAGGATCCTCACCATACATCTCTTTATATACACTATGGAAAACCCTTCTAATATATGATTCAGAATTGTATTCCCACTCTGGATATTCAGAAAATTTCTCTGATTCACAGTTTAGAACTTTTGCTAATACATCTATTCTATCTACTATATCATATTTTAGTGTTTTCACAGAGCTTCTTATTGCACTTTCAATTGTAACTTTCTCATCAGATGAAGTAACTACACCCATGTTAGTTGAGCTTTGTACTAAGCCTTCAATATCCATGCTCATAGCTTGAATACCATTTGGTATGAGCATCAATGCAGCAATTACCTTTTCAGTAGTCTCACTAGTATAAGCTTCATCTATTTTCTCTTCTAAATACTCATACTCAATAGATATTCCTGAATCAGAGGCTTTAAACTCATTTTTCAATGTTATATTTAATTGGTCAATTATGTTTTTTAAATCTTCTTTTTGATATCCTTCAATCAAAATTTTTGCATCAGCCTCCCTTGGAATTGCATTGGACTTGGAACCGCCATTTATATCAACGAGTAAAATATTCAAACTATTATATAGTGCATTTAAAACTCGTGCTAAAAGCTTATTAGCATTTCCTCTTTCTTTATTTATATCCATTCCAGAATGTCCGCCCTTAAGTCCTCTTATTCTTATAGCACAAGTAAGAAAATCATTTTCAGCTTTCTTCCTTTTTATTGGAATATGTACTCTATTCTTCAATCCACCTGCACAGCTCACAAAAAAAGTACCTTCATCTTCTGCATCAATGTTTAATAATATCTTGCCTTTAATGTTATTTGGGTCTAATTTGATAGCACCCTCCATACCAGTTTCTTCTCCAGTAGTAATAACAACCTCTAGTGGAGGATGAGGAATATCTTCAGAATCCAATAAAGCTAAACAATATGCAACTGCAATTCCGTTATCTGCACCTAATGTTGTTCCTGAAGCAAATATCATATCTTCATGAATGCTCAATTTAATTGGTTCACATGTAAAATCATGCTTTGTATTATTATTTTTCTCACATACCATATCGATATGACCCTGTAGTATTACTGTAGGTGCATTTTCGTATCCTTCAGTTCCACATTTCTTAATAATTACGTTTAGAGCTTCATCTTGAATCACTTCAAAATTTCTCTCATTAGCAAAGTTAACTAAATAGTCACTTGCCTGCTTCTCATTTCCAGAACATCTTGGAATTTGACTCAAGTCTTCAAAATAACTAAATACACACTCTGGCTTAATACCTTTTAGTACTCTATCCAATTTTATCATCCTTTCATAATAATTTTCTCAGCACGTTCTTTACATATTAACAAACATTTTTTTGCACACTTAAGCACAAAAAGTTTTGGAAATAAATATTCTTTACATAGTATATTTCAACAAAAAAATAGTTTCTCCTGTAAAGTATCTCTAATAATTTTAGGTCACAGTATTTTTTGATTAATATCTTGTTTCTGTACAACTCTAACTGTGACCCATTAATTAACTATATTTATATTATAATCATTAGTTCATTGTTTAATATTATTAATTATAATTATTTTTATTTCACAATTTGAGTTCTGAATTAAGCATTTTACTTATATCTTGAAATATTTGACTGATCATTTTATTAAACCGCTCTCCAGTAGTAATTACCTTATTTACTTTGGGATTTTTAGATAATCTTTGAAATTGTTCATCTATTTCTTTTGCTTCTCTTTGAATTTCTTTTGGAGATTTATTAGATTTTAATAACATCATTTGTTTTTTTTGAAGCATTTCAACTTCTTGTTTTAAATCTCTATATTTATTTAGATTTGCTCTTGCTTGTTTAAACTCTAAAAACTCTTTTGTTGATTTAATTTCATCGACTAAAGCAAATACACTTTGTTTATTTCCCATAATAATCCTCCTTTAAACTTTAATATATCTTTGTTTCTTCATGATATTATATTCTTCAAAAACATAGCCGTGTTTCCTTATACAGTGAAAGCTCCTCAAACACTCAAGTGCTTGAGGAGCTTTTAGTGAACTCGTCTAGCTAAAGCTAAACATCGAGACTTAGGTAGGAGATTCTACTCCCACCAAGTAGAGAAAGTTGAAACACCCACTTATAGAAGTGAGTGTGTAATAATTTTAGATTAAGCTGCTTTATTTGGATTAGTTCTATCTCTTGAATTTTGAAATGAATTTTTTGATTCTTTTGCTTTCTTAATCAACCCTGTCGCATGACCCATTGGGCAAACGATACACCAGCTTCTTGGCCTAAATATGACTCCCATTATTATTCCAATGACAAATGATGATAGCATAAGTCTAAATATGCTAAAAGCTATTTTTTTATAATCTAGTCCTGCATGAAAGAGTGAAATACCAAACATTGCTATCATTAATAATAACAATATATTTTTAAATGTTTTAGTATTCATTCCTTTCGGAAGATTCTTATTAAAGCTTATCTCTGCAAGAAATTTTCCTAAAAACGATCCTCTAGGACAATATTTAGCGCAGTGAATTTTTCCTTTCCCTTTTATCGCATGGTACATTGGTGCACCAATACATATTAATCCTAACAAACCAAATCTGATATTTAATATTGAAAGTGTAAAGAATGATACAATTAATATCCATGACCATTGCATATGTGTTTTTGTGTTCATATTATCTCTCCTTGTCTATATATTGTAATGTTATATATTAATTTATCTATATATTACGATATTACGATATAATAGTCAATATGTTCGTTCATATTCGTAATTTTCAGAAATTTTCTGAATTCATTTTGTTATTATTGTATAATTTTTTGCTATGAAAATATACCTTTACATTATGTTTAGATAAAATGCAGAGGTATTTTACCTCTGCATGCTTTTAAACATTTCTATAACTCTATACATCCACCGTACTCCAATACCTTAACATCTGCATTTGTAACTTTTTCTCTAAACTCTTGCGGATTAGCACTAATAACGTTAAATGTATTATAATGCATTGGAATAACAATCTTTGGCTGTATAAACTCCACAGCTTTCACTGCATCATATATATCCATAGTGAAATTTCCACCTATCGGGAGCATCGCCACATCAATTTCTTCATCTGATAGAAGCTTCATATCTATAGTTAAGCCAGTATCACCTGCATGATATATTTTTTTACCTTCTGCTTCAACGACAAACCCACATGGATTTCCACCACAAATATACATACCGTTATGAAAAACTCCTGATCCATGTAATGCTTGGGTCATTTTCACAGTACCAATATCCATTTTAGTTCTTCCACCGATATGCATAGTATGTATGCTTATGTTTTGATCCTGAGAGCTAATATAGTGTCCTAACTCAAAATTACATATTACTTTTGAGTTACATCTCTTTGCGATTTCAATAGTATTACCTAAGTGATCTCCATGCCCATGAGTAACAAAAATGTGTGTAATATCTGTAAGATCATCTTTCTGTACAGGACAGTTAGGATTTCCACTAACAAAAGGATCAATTAAAGCTTTAAAATTATTTCCTTCAATAATAAAAGCAGAATGACCAAGATATGTTATTTTCATATAGTTTCCTCCTAATTAATTTTTAATTATTTTACTCATATAGTTATAATTTGAAATTTATGTAACATCACATTTCTAAAATATCTAACGTCATAATTTTACTACTTATTTTGTCAAAATACAATTTTTAAAAAAATTATTAAATTATACTTTAATTCACATTTTAAAGTAACATAAAAGACTTTGAATAGTGAAAACTAATATTGTATTTACATTAAAACATCTTTTGGAGGTTTTTTAAGTGAAGAAAAAATTAACTATTTTTATAATATTATTAACATTAATATTTAGTTCATCTGTTTTTGCTGCACCTTTAACTCATACAGTACAGCCAGGAGATTCCATGTGGAAGATTGCAGTTAAATATCAAATAGGAGTAAGTGAGATAATTGATGCAAATCCTCAAATTAAAAATCCTAACCTTATTTACCCAGGACAAAAGCTAAATGTACCAAATATTGATGATGCAAAAACACTTGAAAATGAAGTAATAAGACTAGTTAATGTGGAAAGAGCAAATCGTGGATTAGAGCTTCTCAAATCTAATTGGCAGCTCTCAAGAGTAGCTAGATATAAATCAGTAGATATGAGAGATAAGAACTACTTTTCTCATACCTCTCCAACATATGGCTCACCATTTAAAATGATGGAGGACTTTGGATTAAGGTTTTCTACTGCTGGAGAGAACATAGCGATGGGACAAAAAACTGCTAAAGAGGTAATGAATGCTTGGATGAATTCACCAGGCCATAGAAGTAATATTTTAAGTCCATCATTTAGTGAAATAGGTGTGGGAGTTGCTAAAGATAAGTATGGTAGATTCTATTGGACTCAAATGTTTATGCGTGCGACAAAATAGGGCTAAAGCTTCAAAAGCTTCAGCCTCTTTTTATTTTAGAAGTATATTTCAAATATATATTGAATACTATCATAATATCCTATAAGATTATAGTGATACAAAATTTAGAAAAGAAGGGATGAGAAGGAATGGAAAAAATATATCTAATTTTTGATTATTTTAAAAAAGCATTTCATATCAATAGAGATAATAAAAAAATCTATATTCCTCAAATTTCACTTATTTCTATAAAGGCACTTATGATATTAATTGCAGGAATAAGTATTTATAGATGGATAGGAAAAATAGATTTTTTCTTGATTGATGCTGAAGATATGTTTCGTTTTTTTATTTCAAACATTTTAATGGTATCTGCACTCATTATGATATATGCGATATTATCAGTAATATTTGAAAGCGGACTGTTTAACATGTATAAAAGATGTGTGCTTGGTCAAAAAACTGTATCAGAAGACTTTTGGGAAGGTGTAAAAAAATATTCTCTTAGATTTCTATTAGGAAATATACTTGTTATTATAATGTGGTTGATTATTTCACCTCTGTTTATATTCGTTGGCATAGTTACTCTTTTTATAGGATTTAGTGTTATTTCAATTTTGATAAGTGTATTCTTAACAATGTGGAAGGTTTCATTAGTTATGAATGACACTGGTATTATATCAGCATTTAAGGATAGCTTTAAATTTGCAAAAAGACATTTTTGGCCGCTTTCAGTATTGAAAATAATCCAATGGGCTTTTTCAAGCAATACATATTCAAACTCTTCTTTTAATACTAACTATAATTTCAATAATTTTAACAATATTAATAATATAAATAATACAGGAGATATCATAAATCGCACTCCTATAAACGGGAATATTGATACTGACTTAATTATTAAAATATTTAAGACAATTTTTGCTATCTTAATCCCAGTTATCACTGTCTCTACATTGATTAGTTCGCTTATTGCAATGATTTTTAAAGTATTTTTCTCCTTGGTATTATTTGTAGTCTATACTAATAACTTTGAAAAT
>DAOUQG010000005.1 GCA_030625765.1 Thermohalobacteraceae bacterium
CGAAGAGCAAATAGGTATGATGGAAATGGTTCTTGATGTTGATGAAATTATTGAAGAAATGACTGATATTAGGGAAGAATTCTGTAAATTTAATGATTAAATTATTTTAAAAAGGGTGATTTCAAATCACCCTTTTTAAAAATAATTAAGGTTTAAAACCTATATAGATTGGAATACTAAATGTTGATGGAGATAGAAGGAATGATTATTTTAGTAAATTATTGAAATATGATTTTAGAATAATTATAATATTTTTTCATTTTAGAAAGTTATGAAGTAAAGAAATAGTTATTTATATTTCTATAAATGAAAATAATATAACAAAAGAATAAAAACATGCAAAAAAATGAAAAACTACATTAAGATAAGAAGGGAGCTAAAAATCATGGAAAATGTTTATGATGTAGCCATTATTGGAGCTGGACCAGCTGGATTAACTGCTGGATTATATGCGGGAAGAGCAAAATTAAAGGCAGTATTGTTTGAAAAATCTAAGACAGGTGGACAAATAGTAACTACAGAAGAAATAGTAAATATGCCTAGTTCAATAAGAGATGCAAGTGGACCATCATTAATAGGAAGATTAGTAGAGCAGGTAGATGAATTTGGCGCAGAGAGAATTATGGATGGAATAAATGAAGTACAATTAGAAGGTGATGTAAAGGTATTGAAGGGAGATAAGGGAGAGTACAAGGCAAAGACTGTACTCGTTGCATCAGGAGCTACTCCAAGATTTTTAGGTGTTCCAGGAGAGAAAGAATTTACTGGTAAAGGAGTATCGTATTGTGCAACATGTGATGGTGCCTTTTTCACTGATATGGAGGTATTTGTTGTAGGTGGAGGAGACTCAGCAGTTGAAGAAGCAATGTTTTTAACAAAGTTTGCAAGAAAGGTAACTATTCTTTCTAGAGATCCACATCTTACTTGTGCAAAATCTATCCAAGAAAAAGTTTTTAAAAATGATAAGATTGAAATATTGTGGAATGCTGAGATAAAAGAGATCAAAGGTGACGGTATTGTTGAATCTATGATATTGTATAACAGTAAAACAGAAGAAACAACTGAGTATGTAGCTGATGAAGAAGATGGTACATTTGGAATTTTTGTATTCATAGGCTACAGACCACAAACAGAAATATATAAGGATATTTTAGATATGGACTATGGATATTTAAAAACAGATGATGATATGAGAACAAATATTCCAGGAGTATTTGCAGCTGGAGATTGTAGAGTAAAATCATTAAGACAAGTTGTAACAGCTACCGCAGATGGAGCAATAGCAGCAGTTCAAGCTGAGAAGTATATTGAAAGTTTAGAATAACATTTCATTATCTATATTTTTTTATAATACTATCTTTTTACATAAAAAGATAGTATTTTTTTATCTAGTTACTTGTTAGAATTATAAAAGTCTACATATTTTTTTATTTACTGATTACAGTTTTTTAATAATGGTATTAATAATTACAAAAAGCAAATTAACAATTTTTAAAAAACACATACAAGATATTGACAATTTAAATTATATAACATATACTAACAGTACAACGTTAATAAATTCAATATATTTATTGATAATATTAATAAATATTGCAATTTATATTATATCCAAATGAGGTGATGTACTTGACAACTTTGAGAAATGATAGTATTTATAGAAACAGAAATTTCTTATTATTATGGCTGGGACAGTTGGTGTCAGCTGTAGGAAGTAGAATGCATGCGATTGCTGTAATGTGGTATGTACTTGAGGTAACAAGTTCAACTACTAAAGCGGGGATTACATTAGTTTTCACAGTAGTACCAAGTATTCTGTTGAGCCCAATAACTGGTTCATTAGCTGATAGATTAGACAGAAAAAAAATAATAGTTTATTCAGATTTTGTTAATGGTATTTTAGTTGGAGTTATTTCAATATTAATTTATACAGGTAATATGGAATTATGGATGCTTTATTCAATTTCAGCTTTAATGTCTGTAGCAAATGCTTTTTTTGGGCCAGCTATAAGTGCAGCTATTCCTTCTATTGTTAGGAAAGAAAACTTGATAAAGGCAAATTCATTGGCACAAATAACTAGATATAGTACTTCAATATTTGGACCTGCTCTAGGAGGAATATTAATTGCTATAATAGGGATACCAGGTTTGTTTTTATTAGACAGTATTTCATTCTTAATGTCAGCTTTTTCAGAATCTTTTATGTCTATTCCAAAAGTAGTTAGAGATAAAAACAAGAAATCAACCATTAAGGAAGATATACTAGAAGGTATTAAGTACACTCTAAAGAATAAAGATTTACTACATATTATAATAGTTGGTGGAGTTATAATAAACTTTTTCTTTGCTCCATTGTCATTGATAATTGCAGTGCTATCTAAGAATATATTAAATGTAGGTATCGAAGGATATGGGATTTTATTAACAGCTATGTCAATCGGGGGATTGATTATGTCTTTAATAGTTCCCAAAATAAGTAAAAAGATTGGGAATTATAAATTAATGTTTTTAGGTTTAACCTTTGAAGGGTTGCTATTAATTCCACTTGCATTTTCAAAAAACATGTACACTGCAATGATTTCTCTCATAATTCTGGGGTGTTCATTTGGGGTAGTCAATGTATCTCTTGGAACAGTTATACAAACTATAGTACCAAATAATATTATGGGTAGAGTATCAAGTGTTTTTGGCATACTGTGCCAGTCAACAACACCTTTAGGATACTTTTTAGGAGGAGTATTACTTGAAAGCTACAGTGTATCGAGTTTATGTATTGTTTCAGGTGTAATTGTTGCAATAGCTGGTTTTACAACCATCAGAGTATCAAGAAATGATAGTATAAAAGAAAATGTTATATGTAACAGTCTTAAATAAAAGAAACATAGTAACCCCATCTGAAAATAAAACAGATGGGGTGTTTTAGTTTCAGAATAATGAACACAAAAATTGCATTGTAGTATAATTAGTAGTAAAATAAACGTAATATCTATTGGAATATATAGACAACATATCGTTCAGATTTATTTGGATTTTTAATTTTGGTGTTTATTAGACTTTTTTAGGAATAATAAACTGGAATAGAAATGAGAAAAAATATAACTTCTTAAATTGTGAGAAGGGTATTAATAAATAAATGGAGGATAAATATATGGCAGTACATTACAATGAAAAGCTAGGAGAAATACTAGGATTGTTTGATAGTCTTTTTTATGCATGGAACTTGAATAACCACAACGAAGACTCAGAAGTTATAGGCTATAAAATAGAAGATAAGTTATTTAAAGATTTTATAGTTATAAGTGAATACTTGAAAAATAACCAGCAAGACATGGACTTCTTTTTCAATTATGAATCGAAGTTATATAAGGCATTTATCAAGCTTGATATGATGTCACAATGTAATTCTATTGAAGAATACTTGGAAAAAATTCAATCAATAACTGAGTATGATATAAGAAAATATCTTGTAGAAAATTATTTAAATTTCGAACCAAGCATGAAAAGAGAGAAAATTAAACAAGTAACAAATGATAGTATGAGTGTTTTACATTTTATTAAGTATATAAATATCAGTGACAAGTCAAAATGGCAAATTTTTTGTATGTTAGATGATATCAATGAAACCATTAGTAGGTTTATAAGCTTTATAAAAAGATACTCACTTTTTTATTATGATGTTTATATTAGTAACAAACGATTAATAGATGAAAGAAATAAATTTATAAAAGACATTGTGAATAAAGAGGATTTTAATTCTTTAATAGCAAAAATTGAGAATAATATTGATCTAAAGGATTATAATTCATTATATATATCATTTTCTTATTTCAATACTTATAAGTTTTATATAGAACAAAATAAAGATACAAATACGTGTTATATAATTTTAGGAAGTAGAAATTCCTTATCTACTCAATACATTGACCCTAAAGCTGAGTTTGATGCAAATAGATCAGTTTTAAAGAATCTGTCAGATGAAACAAGATTTAAAATAGTTACATTTTTACTGAGTGGGGAGAAATACGCACAAGAGATAGCTGAAATGGCAAACATATCAAACTCCACAGTGAACTATCATATGAACCATTTAACACTCTCAGGCTTGATATTTACACAAAAAATTGAGAATAAAGTGTATTATGCATTAAATAAAGATAGGTTACAGAGGTGTGTTGAGTATCTAATGAGGATATTTCAGATATAAGTTTTATGGAATATGTTGACTATTGTGAATTTTCTTTGTATAATGATTTTAGATAAGTATGAAAAATGAATTTGCATATCTATGAAACAAGCGTGGTTAAATATTTTTTTATTACGTATTTAGATGGAAATAGAAATTTAATTTCTATAAAACTTGAAACAGAATATTAATATTGGTTTTAATATTAGTTAGTTAAAAGGGGGAATAAAAATGGATATCATACAAGAAAGCTTTGGAAAGCTTAGTGGTGGTAAAATTTTAGATGTTGGTACAGGGAGAGGATGGTTTGTAAGACTGTTAAAAGAAAACCTTAAGAATTATGATGAAATAATAGGAATTGATATCAGAGAAAATGTCCTTGAAATAGCTCGCGAAAAGTTTGGTGCAGAAAATATAAAGTTTGGCAATATGGATGCTACAAAGCTTGAATTTGCTGATAACAGCATTGATACAGTTAGTATTTCTAATACGTTACATCATTTACCAGTAGATTTGTTAGAGAAAATACTAATTGAGATGAAAAGGGTATTGAAGCCAAAAGGACATTTTATAATCCAAGAAATGTTTTGTGATAACCAATCTGAAAAACAGCAATCACATGTGTTGCTTCATCATTTACAAGGTGAAATGGATACTTTGCTCGGAATATGTCATAGAGAAACATATAAAAGGCATGAGATTATTGATGTTGCTAAAGGTTTAGGACTTGAGGTCATTGATGAGTTTGAATACAATACACACGAAGATCACAAGGAAGTAGGAGATTTACAAAAAGAAAAAGAGACACTTGATAATATTTTTGAAGCACTAGAAGTAAATGTACTTCATAAATTAAAAGGACATGAAAAGTATGATTATTATAAAAATCGCATAAATGAGTTAAAGGAAACGTTATATGATATTGGTTTCTTTACTGCAACAGAACTTGTTGTAATTGCAAAAAAATAATATAAGTAGATTTTATTACCTAAGTGTAGTGATAAATAGATTTAAGGTAAAAGGTGAGATGAAATTGAAGTGCAAAATAAATACAAATTTTGAAATATATTTTAATGGAAAATATATTAAAGATGAGTTGTAGATTTACATATTAGATTAAATGAAATAATTTAAAAGGAGGAACAAAAATGTCAGAAAAAACATTGAATACGTTTGAAATTGCACAACAGCAGGTAAAGGCAGCTTGTGACAAATTAGGAGCTGAATATGAGGTGTATGAGTTACTTAAGGAGCCTATGAGAGTTTTAGAAGTATCAATTCCAGTTAAAATGGATGATGGAAGTTTAAGAATATTTAAAGGTTTTAGATCTCAACACAACGATGCACCAGGTCCAACTAAAGGTGGTATTAGGTTTCATCAAGATGTAACAAAGGATGAAGTAAAGGCTCTTTCAACTTGGATGACATTTAAGTGTGGTGTAGTAGGAATACCATATGGAGGAGGAAAAGGTGGTATCATTGTAGATCCAAAGAAACTATCTCAAGGAGAATTAGAAAGATTATCTAGAGGATTTGTAAAGGCGATTGCTCCAATTATTGGAGACAAAAAAGATATTCCAGCACCAGATGTAAACACAAATGGACAGATTATGTCTTGGATGGTAGATGAATATTCAAAGCT
The DNA here is from genome assembly GCA_030625765.1 of Thermohalobacteraceae bacterium. Classification (GTDB taxonomy): domain Bacteria; phylum Bacillota; class Clostridia; order Tissierellales; family VENL01; genus DAOUQG01. The sequence continues at coordinate 5,826 of DAOUQG010000005.1, forward strand.
ACAAGGATATAATGTTCCAGGAGTATTTACAGGAAAGCCTGTAGAGTTTGGTGGTTCACTTGCTAGAAACGAAGCTACTGGATATGGGGTTGCTTTGATGATGAGAGAAGCTGCTAAAAGAAAAAGTATAGATATTAAGGGAGCTAAAGTTTCAATACAGGGATTTGGAAATGTAGGAAGCTTTGCGGCAATGTATGCTGAAGAGCTTGGTGCAAAGGTTATTGCTATTTCAGATGCATCAGCATGCTTGGTAAATGAAGATGGGTTAAATATTAAAGGACTTATTGATTATAAAGTAAAGTATAATGATATCAAAGGCTTCAGTGGAGCAAAGAAGGAGTTACATAGAGATGAGATATTCAATATAGCTGTAGATATTTTAGCACCATGTGCTTTAGAAAATGCAATTACAAGTAAAAATGTTAATAATATCAATACCAAGATAATTGTTGAAGGAGCTAATGGTCCAACGACTCCCGAAGCAGATGAAGTATTAGCGAGTAAAGGTGTTTTAGTTGTACCTGACATACTTGCAAATGCAGGTGGAGTAACTGTATCTTATTTTGAATGGGTGCAAAACCTTATGAATTATTATTGGTCTTTCGATGAAGTGCAAGAAAAGCAGGAAAAGCTTATGGTTAAAGCATCAGATGAGATATATGAACTAATGGAGCAAAGTAATGTAGACATGAGAACTGCTGCTTACATGATGTCAATCAAGAGAATTGCTAAGTCAATGAAGTTAAGAGGATGGTATTAAAAACAAAATAATATATTTAGATGAGATGCCCCTTTCTTTTTAGAAAGGGGTTTTTGTAATGTAGTGGAGTATTTTTTAAAAATAATAAAGAGATAAAGTCATAGTTTATTGTTTTTACTGACATACTGTTGTCATCCATATTATTTTATAATTAAATTATTAATTTAATAATTATTTTTAGGAGGTGAAAAAATGGATATCAAACACATTGGTAGTAGAGGAATAGTTTTTCAGTTTAAAGATGGAGATTGTATATATATGATAAGTTCAAAAAATACATTGTTTTTGTGTGATACTCATTTAGGACCTAAGTCTATGAAACATGTAAAAGAATATATTATCACAAATAAACTAAATAACAAGAAGATTATAATTTTCAATTCACATTCACACTATGATCATATTTGGAGTAATTGTACCTTTGAAAATGAAATGATAATTTCTCATGAATCATGTAGAAAAAGAATGCAAGAGATAGGAGAATATGATATAGAGAGATATAGAAATAGATTTCATAATGGCGAAATAGAGCTTAAGCTACCAAATCTTACGTTTGAAAATAGATTAATATTTGAAGATGATGAGGTTGAGTTTATTTATGCTCCAGGACATACATTAGACTCTGCTATTTGCATTGATAGAAAAGATTCAATTGTATATGCAGGTGATTTAGTAGAACATTATACACATACGAATTATTATGACTTAGTGGCTTACTTAAAAACTTTGAATTTTATAAAAGAGTTGAATACCAAAACTATTATATCATCACATTCAGGCATTGTAGCTGATAAGTTAATAGCTGATAATATATATTATATTAACAAGCTTTTGCTTAATATACCAATAGAAACAAAAGATGATACCTTCTTAAAAACTCATGATTGTAATATTAAAAAGCTATTAATTTCAAAATATGAAAATATAGCTAAAGAAAAATTGGGTAAGAAATTTTATTATAAATCGTTTAAGCGAGATTTTTGGAAATTACTAAACATTAAATATGAAGATTTAGGCTTTGAACATTCTCATATTTTTAAAACTAAATTTGAAGAATTAGAAAAAGCTTTGAAAATATATATTGAAAGTGTATAAAATATAATTATGGAAATGGCTTTAAAACGATTTAAGGAGAAAGCTTTTGATAAATATATCTGAAAGTGGTAAAATGATCTAATATATTTTTCTAATAATAGGAAGCGGGGCGAGCGTTAATGGAAGGTATTGAATATCCAACTAAAAAACACAAGATATATCTAGACACTATATATAAATACTGTAATGATCATAACTATTCTTTGATTCTAAAAGGGTCTTTAGCCAAAGGTACTGCCACAAATTTTTCAGATATCGATTTAATAGTATTAGGTGATATATCAGATGAAAATGTTGATGAGCTAGTAACCTTATATGATAAACCTGTAATGACTAATTTTACTGTTAATCCAAAAGGTATTCTAGTTTTAGTTTATCCTGATTACCTTTCAGTAGATCTAGATATTAGAGATACTATTTGTTCAGAAGACTTAATAGATAGTAAAGTTTTACTAAGAAATGATGAAAATATCATAATACATAATGGAGTTGCAGAAAGAAAAAAGTTTAGTTCAAAATATTTTCCTGAAAGAAGCAGTTGGTATAGTGTGTTTCGTTTAATGCATAGAGCACTTCTAAAATATTTATCAGGAAAAACAGATAGTGCCCATGTTTTATTATCAGAAATAAATGAAGAATTACCTGTGATAGGTATTACAGATTTAAAAATGAATGGTATTTTTAAAGAAGATATACATAGTGTTTTTAATGAGATGTGTACTAGATTTGATATTGATACTGGGATAGAAATTTTATTTAGAAACTTAATCAGAGAGTTAAATTAAGAGTTGATGGGTATTAGCAGGTACTTGACAGTTGTAATAAATCTCAAAAGGATGATTTTTTGAAATACGTTAAACAAAAAGGAGTAGATGTGGATATAAGTAAATAAGCAAGAAATTGAATTACATAAAAAAGCAATAGCTAATCAGAATACTATTACACCCAACTATATATGTAGTTAGGGTGTTTTCATTTAATATATAGAATAGTAGAACTTTGATACGTTAGGTATACTTTAAATACAAATAAGAGAACAGTCTACTTAAAAATGTTCTCCATTTTCATAGTATTTATCCTTTTCAAAGACAGTAAACATTATATCTACACTTTCATAGCCGATATTTTGAATAAAACTGTTATAGATTTAGCAACTTTATCCTGAATTTCTTGTCCTCTATCAAACCAACCTACTTCAACATAAGGGTATCCTTCCGTAATTTGTCCATTAGCAATAAAAGTAGAATGAATTAATTCAATAGTTATATAATCTCTAGGGCGATCAATTATTTTATGAAGCTCATCTACTAAATCTTTGCTTATATCTAGTGTTTTTTCAGTTTTAACACCTCTTATTTTTATTTGTGGCATATTTGTCACCTCCATGATAATTTTAATATTAATAGTACTATTTATCAGCAAATTAGTATTGAAAACAAAGCTTTATATAATACACTGGACAAACGGTTGCATAAAAGGTAAAATATATGTAAAGATAATGAATTGAGGTGAAATTAATATGAAATCAATATAAAATTTACTTAATTAGTAATATATACAAATCTATTTATTAGATTATCAAACTGTTGAAAGTAAATAATTTAATAAACCTAAGAAGGCTATTTTAAAGCATTTTTCATTGTAACTATAAAAAAATACTACAGTATTAAAGGAGGACTTATGAACTTACACGCAATATATCATAGACAAAAGAGTAACTATTGTTACGCTTATAAAAAAGATGAAATACATATAAGGATAAGAGCTGCAAAAGGAGATTTAAGCAAAGTTGTGCTTGTATATGGAGACAAGTATGAATTGCATAAGAAGACAAAAGAGCTAGAGATGAAATTAGCTTGCTCAGATAAGGATTTTGATTACTTTACAGCTATTGTAAATCCACCAAATAATAGATTATCATATTATTTTGTTTTAGAATCAAATAATAAAAAATATTTTTATACTGAATGGGGAGTATTAAACGAAGTGTTAGAAGATGAGATTCATTTGCATTTCTTTAATTATCCTTATGCTCACGAAATTGATATTCATAAAGTTCCTGAATGGGTAAAGGACTCAATATTCTATCAGATATTCCCTGAGAGATTTAACAACGGAGATAAGTCTATTGACCCAGAAGGAGTAGAAGAATGGGGAGGAGTACCTCAAAGACATAATTATTTTGGGGGAGATTTGAAAGGGATAATGGAAAAATTAATTTATCTTGAAGAATTAGGTGTGAATGCTATATATTTTACTCCTATTTTTGAAGCAAATACAAATCATAAATACGATACTACTGATTATATGAAAATAGATCCTCATTTTGGTGATAAAGAAATATTAAAAGAGTTAGTTAAAGAAGCTCATAAAAGAGGTATTAAGGTTATCTTAGATGCAGTATTTAATCACTGTGGATATTTATTTACTCCATTTCAAGATGTTGTAAAAAGAGGTGAAGATTCTCCTTACTACAATTGGTTCCATATAAACAAGTGGCCTTTAGAAAAAAATCCACCTAGTTATGAAGCTTTTGCATTTGAATATCATATGCCGAAACTTAATACACAAAACCCAGAAGTAAAAGAATATATTCTAAATGTCGCTAAGTACTGGATTGAAGAGGCTGATATTGATGGCTGGAGATTAGACGTTGCCAATGAAGTAGATCATGAGTTTTGGAGAGAATTTAGAAAAGTAGTTAAAGAAGCTAAAGCGGATGCATATATTGTCGGTGAGATATGGCATAATTCTCTTCCTTGGTTAATGGGAGATCAATTTGATTCTACTATGAACTATCCTTTTACAGGAGCTTGTATGCAATATTTTGCATATAACAATGCAAATCACAAGGAATTTACAGAATTAATTAACAATACTATGATGAGATATACTAGACAAGTTAATGAAGTTATGTTTAACATGGTAGATAGTCACGATACATCTAGATTTTTAAATAAGTGTGGCGGAGACATTAGAAAGTTAAGATTAGCAGTAGCTTTCACTCTAACCTACGTTGGTACACCTTGCATTTATTATGGAACAGAAATAGGAATGGATGGTGGAGAAGATCCTGATTGTAGAAGAACAATGGAATGGGATAGAAGCAAGTGGAATATAGAATTGTTTGATTTCTTTAAAGCTCTAATACAGTTAAGAAAAGAATATAAGGCTTTAAGAAGAGGAAGTTTTGAATGGATAGAAACAAACAATGACGTAATTGGATATATCAGAGAAATGGAAGAAGAGAGAATCTTAGTTTTAATGAATAATAATGAGGCAGAAAAGAATATATCTTTTATAATTAATGGGGAAAGCTATTTTGATTTACTTGAAAATAAAGAAATAAAGCTTGATTCAAGTGAAGCTGAGATAAATTTGGGTAGTTACGAATTTAAGATGTTTTCATTATAATTAAATTGAAAAACAATTAAAAATTGTTTGACAATTTATAATTGTTAAATTATAATTAAGTTATGCAACCGTTTGCCTAAAGGCAAATTAAATTTATAAATTTATATAAATTAAAGGGGGACGAAGATATTATGAAAAAATTATTAAGTCTTTTACTAGTAGTAGCATTAGTATTTTCTTTAGCTGCATGTGGAGGAGATAATGAAGATTCTTCAAAAGCTTCTTCAAAAGCTTCTAAAGACAAAGAAATCAAACCTGAAGAAGGTGCAGAACTAGTAGTATGGGAAGGTGCAGATAAAGAACTAGAATTTATGAAAGAAATTGCAGCTGAATTTACGGAAAAATATGGAATACCCGTTACTGTTGAAGAAGTAGAACATACTAAATCAAAAGAAAGATTACAGCAAGATGGTCCTGCCGGGATAGGTGCTGACGTATTTGCTGCTCCACATGACCATACTGGCGAATTAGTTATGACAGGGTTAGTATTAGAAAATGCATTCACTGATAGAATGAATGCTGAAATGTTAAAATCTTCAGTAGATGCTGTATCATTTGATGGAGTTGTATATGGATATCCTAGAGCTATAGAAACTTACGCATTATACTATAATAAAGATATTTTTAAAGAAGCACCAAAAACATATCAAGAAATAATAGATTTTGGAAAAGAATTTACTAATGTAAATGAAAACAAATATGCTTTTATGTGGGATGTTGATAACGCTTACTTTTCACAGTCATTCTTAGCTGGCGGTGATGGATATGTGTTTGGTAACGGAGGAACAAATAAAGATGATGTTGGTTTAGACTCTGAAGGTGCTATTAAAGGTATAAAAGAAATGATGAAATTGAAAGAAATATTACCTATTCCTTCAGGAGATGCTGACTATCAACCTATGACAGCGTTATTTAAAGAAGGAAAAATAGGAGCTATAATAAATGGACCTTGGTTTATAGCTGAAGCTAGAGAGTCAGGTATTAATTATGGAATTGCAAGATTACCAAAATTTACTGATGGAAGCACACCTCGTCCATTCTCAGGGGTTAGAGCTATATTTGTAAGTGCTTACTCACAATACCCAAATGCAGCTCAGTTATTTGCTGATTTCTATACATCTGAAGAAAACTTAATGAGAAGATATGAAGCTACAGGTCAAATTCCTACATCTAAAGCGGCTGCTGAAGAAGAAGTTATTAAGAATGATGCAGATGTAGCTGCTATCCTAGATCAAGCTGCAGATGCAATAGCAATGCCTTCTATTCCACAGGTAGGGTTATTCTGGGAGCCAATGGCTGCTGCTTATGGTGCGATTTGGAATGAAGAAATTTCAGTTGAAGAAGGATTAAAGAACGCAGCAGAAGCAGTAAGAAATGCAATAAAAGAACAAGAATAATAAAATACTATAGTATAGTATTAAATAGAAATTTAGTCACTTACAGTCTTGTAAGTGACTAAATTTCTTAAAGATATTTTGGATTTTGTTGCAGTAATAATAGGTTTATAAATTCTTTAGAAGTTATATTTTTATCAAAGCTAGTATTAACCAAAGTTTGAAGGAGTATCACCAGCAGAATTTATGGTAGTTCTAAATACTAGAATGTTTTATGCTATTAAATATAATTATTGGAATGTATAAGCATATTTTTTTAGGAGGGGGAAATTTGAGCAAATCAAAAAAAGCTGCTCTCTATTCTACTGTTTTCATGGGACTAGGGCAGTTATACAATAAAGATTGGATAAAAGGAATATTTTTTATGTTAATTGAGATCATAACATTAATTAACATATTTAATGGAACTGTCGCACACTCAATATGGGGAGTAATTACTTTAGGAGAAACTAGAGGTGTTAAAGGAGATCACTCTATCAATTTGATGATAGATGGAATCATTACCTTAATGCTATTAGCTTTTGTTGTAATCATATTTGTATTTAACATTAAAGATGCGAAAAAAGCTAGAGAAAATATTGAGAATGGCAAAATGGCTAAGAAGCCTATAGAATATCTAAAATTCATTAGGAATAGATATTTTGCTCATATTTTACTGATGCCATCAATTGTTTTAATAATATTTTTCACTTTATTACCAATATTATTTACATTTTTAATAGCTTTTACAAACTATTCAATTCCATATCACATACCTCCAGGCAATCTAGTTGATTGGGTGGGATTTAAAAACTTTATTAAGCTATTTAAAATGGAAGAATGGGCAGGGACAATTTGGACAGTTGGTTTATGGACTATCATTTGGGCTATAATTACAACTGTACTAAACTATTTTGCTGGATTAGGACTTGCGTTATTAACTAACGCAAAAGGTGTAAAGCTTAAAAAAGTATGGAGAACATTATTTATCTTGCCGTATGCGATACCAGCATTTATCTCTTTACTTATATTTCGATTAGTTTTTATGGGACCAGGGCCTGTAAATAGTACTTTGTTAAACATTGGAGTTATAAGTGAAAAAATTCCATTTTTATCTGACCATACATTAGCGAAGGTTATGGTTATTTTAGTTTACTGTTGGACAGGAGCACCTTATTGGATGGCATTGATGTCAGGTACCTTAACAAATATAGATAAATCTTTATATGAGGCTGCAGAAATAGATGGGGCATCAAAGTGGCAGCAATTTTACAAGATTACAGTACCTATGGTATTATTCCAAACAGCTCCGTTATTGATTATGACATTCGCTCATAATTTCAATAACTTTGGTATGATTTATCTCTTAACTACTGGTGATCCTGTAAATGCTAACTTAAAATATGCAGGGTCAACTGATATATTGATTTCATGGATTTACAAAATGACTTTAGAAAAGAGACAGTTTGGTATGGCAGCTGCGGTAACAATACTAATATTTGTGTTTGTTGCAAGTATGGCAATATATAGCTTCAGGAAAACCAAATCCTTCAAAGAGGAGGACATGATACAATGATGAAAAAAAAGATAACACTTAAAAATGTCATAAAATATACTCTAATATATTCATTGCTAATATTAATATCTTTTGTTATACTATCTCCAGTAGTATGGATAATTGGATCATCCTTTAATCCAGGAAGTAGTGTTTTTAGTAGTACGCTAATACCTAAAAACCCAACTATACAGCATTATATAGACTTGTTTACTGAAACTGAATATCCACTGTGGTTTTTAAACACACTAAAGGTAGCAACAATGAATATGATTGTTTCAGTAATAATTACAACATTAACAGCTTATGCTTTTTCAAGATTTAGATTTAGAGGTAGAAAACAGGGAATGATGACAATATTAGTTTTGCAAATGTTTCCTTCAATACTAGCAATGACAGCTATGTATGTATTATTAACTAAACTTCATCTTATAAACACTCATATTGGATTAGTAATTGTATATGCTACTGGGCAGATACCGTTTAATACTTGGTTAGTAAAGGGTTATTTAGATGCTATTCCTAGAAGCTTAGATGAAGCTGCTAAAATTGATGGTGCTTCAAACATAACTATATTAACAAAGATTATAATGCCATTATCAAAACCAATTTTGGTTTTTGTTGCTTTACAAAATTTCGTAGGACCTTGGTTTGACTTTATATTCCCACAATTAGTACTAAGAGGTGCTGATAAGAAAACTCTCGCAATGGGATTATTCAATTGGATTAAAGACAGACAGGCTAATCAATTCACTCTCTTTGCAGCTGGTGCAATATTAGTAGCAATTCCAATCACTTTATTATATGCATATTTCCAAAAGCATATAGTAGAAGGTTTATCCGCAGGAGCTACTAAAGGTTAAATATATATGATAAATGAAATGTGAGGTACATTTTCTCATAATTTAACATTATCACACTTGGTATTTATTATTATACAGTATTTGATGGGAGATGAAGGTTTATGTCTATAACTATAAAAGATGTTGCAAGATTGGCTGAGGTATCACCTTCAACTGTTTCCAGAGTAATTGCTGATAATCCCAAAATCAGTAATCAAACTAAGGAAAAAGTTTATGAGGCTATGAAGGAGTTGAACTATTATCCAAACGCAATAGCAAGAAGTCTTGCCAATAAAGCAACTAAAACACTAGGATTGATATTACCAAATACAGCAGAAGATTTATTTGTGAATCCTTTCTTTATTCAGGTTATGAGAGGTATTAGTCTTTATGCTCAAAAAAAGGGCTATTACATTATGTATACCTATAGTAATAATGAAGAGGAAGAGGTAGATTTTATCCGTAATTTTATTAATAGCAAGTGGGTAGATGGTATTATTTTAACTACTGCTAGAAAGAATGATAAATGCATCTCATTTTTAAATGAAATAAAACACCCCTTTGTAGTTATAGGTAAACCCGAAAAGACTGATGGCATTTTGTGGGTAGATAACGATAACTTCCATGCTATGTATAGCGTTGTTAATTATCTCATCCATAAAGGAAAACGGAAGATAGCTTTTATTGGAGGATCTCGTGATTTTAATGTTAGTATAAATAGATTTAACGGGTATAAGAGTGCTTTGGAGAATTGTGGTATAAACATAGATGAAAATCTTATAGAGGAAGCTGATTTTACTGAAATTAGCGGGTATGAAGCTATGAAGAAAATATTTAACTACTCTACACCAACAGCTGTTGTAACTACCGACGATTTAATCGCTTTCGGTGTTTTAAAAGCAATAGAAGAGGTATCTAATGAAAATATTTCTGTTGTAGGATTTAATAATATTCCTTTATCAGCATATCAAACACCTACCTTGTCTTCAGTAGATATTAATGCTGAGAAACTAGGTTATTTTGCTGCGAAGTTGCTTATTGATAAGCTGGGGAATAAAAAGGATAGCATAAATAGCTATATAGTAGAAACAAACTTGATTGAACGAGAATCTACTAATTAGACTCTACATGAATTTTTTTCTATAAATTATGAAAAAGTGAACTGAAAAGTTCACCTTTTTTAAATTATAATATATTTAAAGGGGAAAACATATTATAAAAAAACAAATCTATTTTTGCGTCAAAATCCTTTATTTTGATTTAAGAATGAGCAATTCTAATGGGCCTAACTTTATTTCTAGTGTTTGGTTATTCAGTGTATATTCATTATTTGTTATAAAATCTATATATTTATAGGATTCTGTAGGAACATTAATGATTACATCTTTTTCTATATTTTCAACATTCATTATTACAATAACAGAACTATTATTAGTTTCTCTTATATATGATAGAAAGTATTTATCATAATCTAATAGCTTGAATTTTCCAGATTTTAAAGCAGAGGTTGAGTTTCTTAAATGTACTAACTTTTTATAGAAACTTAGCATTTCTGAATCATTTATCTTATTCCACTCCATATCTCTTCTATTATCTGGATCATCTCCACCTTCCATACCAATTTCTGTACCATAATATATAATAGGTATAGATGGATAAGTCATTATGAACGTCAAAGCTTGTTTCAGATATTCATTTTTGTATTCTCCTGCTAGTGAGACTAACCTTTTATTATCATGATTATCTATAAAAATACCGTTTAAATCAGGGTTAGAAAAATGTTTTTCATTCTTTATTGCATTTACTAAAGTACTTGTTTTACCAAATCTAGTAAAAGCATTACGAATACCGTTATAAATTGAATAATTAGTAAGTCCATCAATTCCAAGCTTGTGATATTGCTCAAGATATCGTGGATTATCGCTCCATACTTCTCCTAAAAGATAAAAATTGGGATACTTTTGTTTAATAGTATAAGCAAATTCGTTCCAAAAATCCTTAGATACATGCTTTACTGTATCTAACCTCATTCCATCAACATTAGTTTTTTCAATCCACCATGAAGTATTATCTAACAGGTATTTTCTCACATCTGGATTATCCTGATTTAAATCAGGAAGACCTGCTAACCATCCATTCTCAACTTGGTTTTGGTCACTCCAATTTGTGATATTCTTTTTAGGGTGGAACCAATCTTTTTTATCATCTTCATTTAACCAAGGTGATTTATACCCTGTATGATTAACAACATGATCCAAAATGACTTTTATATCTCTTTTATGACATTCTTCAACTAGCTTTTTCAAATTAGACATTGTTCCTAGATGAGGGTCTACATTATAAAAATCCTTAGTCCAGTAACCATGATAACCTGCATATTCATTTTCAACTACTGGAGTAATCCAAATAGCAGTTGTACCTAATGACTCTATGTAATCTAACTTCTCAATTATTCCTTTTAAATCACCGCCATGATACGCCTTAGGGTCATTTTTATTTACATCATCAAAATTATTGTTCAAATCATCACCATCATAAAAGCGATCAGTCATGATGAAATATATTAAATCATTACTGCTAAAATTATCACTTGTATTATCAACATCATATTTTAGCTCTTCTTTTTTCTCGTTTTCTACCTCTTTATTTTGGTTTTCAGAAGTTTTATCATACTTTTCACATCCAATTGTAAAAACCATTACACATATAATTATAATAATAATTGTTTTTTTCATGGGTAGACCTCCCTATGTATATTATAATAGTATTAACAAAAAAATGCAACCGATTGCACTAAAATATGTTATACTATTATCAGAAGTTATGATTATTAAGATAGCTGTTTGATAAGTTCAAAAGTACAATATCAGATGATAGTAGTGCAAATGATGGCTTAGTAAGTCTAAAGACCCTTATTCGCTCCTCATTATACAATCTATTATGTATGAACTTGTTTATATAGATTTTAATAAAAGATGAAAACTTTGTTGGAGGTGATAGTTTGAAATTTGGCATATCAAATTGGAACACATTTGAAAAAGGTATAGAAAAAGAATATTTACTGACAAATGGACTTGGAGGATTTTGTTCATCTACTGTTATAGGAACTAATATTCGTAAATATCATGGACTATTAAATGCCTCTTTAGTTCCACCTGTTAAAAGAATGGTACTTCTGTCTAAGATTGACGAAATACTATCAGTTGGAGATGAAGAGTATAAACTATGCAGTAACGACTTTGTTGGAAAAAGAGAGGAGGGATATAGATACTTAAGAAGTTTCAGCAATACTCCATTACCTAAGTTTATATATGGGGTAAAAGATATATTAGTTGAAAAAGAGCTCGCTATGCAATATGGGGAAAATACAGTAGCTATAATATATAGAATTGAAACTGGTAAAGAAAAGACTAAGATGAGCTTTTCACCTTATACTAATTTTAGAGATCATCATGATACAAGTAAAAAGGAAAGCTTTAAGTATTATCAAAGCTATGATGGGCAAACGCTAAGCTTGGTTGAAAAAACAAGTGGATTAACATTAAAAATTATTTCTAATTGTAATTATCAGGAGAAAGAAGAGTGGTCTTTACCCATGTTTTATATCAATGAAAGGGAAAGAGATTTAGATTCTATTGATTTTCACTTTATTCCTGGTAAATTTGAGTATGATATGGAGTCTTATAAGACATATATGGTTTATTTTATAGCAACAATAGAAGAAAATAGCGAATTTGATGCAAACGCACTAGTTCAGGGAGAAAAAAATAGAAGGAATGAGCTTATTAAAAAAGCTGGGTATGATGGTGAGATACTTAAGGAGCTAGTTTTAGCTAGTGATCAGTTTATAGTGAGAAGGTCTTCAACAGAGACAAAAACAATAATAGCTGGATACCCTTGGTTTACAGATTGGGGAAGAGATACAATGATAGCTTATCCAGGTTTAACATTAGTAACTAAAAGATTTGAAGATGCTAAAGAAATTTTGTTAACTTTTACAAAATACATTAAGTCTGGAATAATCCCAAATATGTTTCCTGACGAAAATATAGAGCCTCTCTATAATACTGTAGACGGTACTCTTTGGTTTTTTCAAGCTGTATATAAGTATTTGCAATATACAGAAGATGAAGAAACTGTTATAAAACATATCTACCCTCATTTGAAGGATATTATTAATCACCATATTAAAGGTACTTTATATGATATATATATGGATGAAGATGGATTGATTTCTGCTGGAGGTTCAGGAACTCAACTAACTTGGATGGATGTAAAAGTAAATGGATGGGTAGTTACTCCTCGTCATGGAAAAGCAGTTGAAATAAATGCATTGTGGTACAATGCTTTAAAAATAATGGAAGAGTTATCAATAAGGTTTAATGAAGATGGTAGTTATTATAATAACTTGGCAGTGAGAATAAAAGAAGAGTTTGTTAAGGTGTTTTGGAATGAAGAAGAAAAATGTTTGTATGATGTAATACAAGATGGCAAGCCTATAAAAAATATCAGACCAAATCAAATTATGGCTGTCAGTCTACCATTTACTATGTTAGACAAGGGTAAGAGTGAGTTTGTAGTTAGAAAGGTTCATCAGAAGCTATATACTCCTCTTGGATTAAGAAGCTTAGACGTAGAGAATAAAGAATATGTAGGGCAGTATACAGGAGATGTTATTAAAAGAGACGGTGCATACCACCAAGGAACAGTTTGGGCATGGTTAATAGGTCCATTTATTGAGTCTTATGTAAAGGTTTGTAATTACTCAGAACAAAGTAAGGAAAAAGCTAAAGCTATGATAGACCAGTTTTATTATCATATGCAGGATTCTTGTATCGGTAGTATATCAGAGATATTTGAGGGAGATGAACCGTTTAACCCCAAGGGATGTCCTGCACAGGCTTGGTCAGTTGCGGAAGTGTTAAGAGCTTATGTTGAAGTATTAGATTAAATTACGAGGAGGAAAATCATGATAACAAAAACTACTTATGGATATTCAATTTATAACAAAAATATATTTTTGAACATAGTATTTTATGATGACTATATTGTAAGGTTTGTTTATACCAAAGATGATAAATTACCTGAATCTACACCTGCGATTATTGCAAAACAACAAAAAATACCAGCAGAATTAGATGGTAATGCTATTAAAACAGATTTATTTAAAATACTGATTAATGAAGAAGATTTGAAGATATCAATATATGACATCAATAATAATTTAATAAATAAAGATAAAGGGATTAACATTGATGAAATAGAAATAGAGAAGGAATTATTATGGGAAAAAGGATTTTACGGTCTAGGAGAGAAGTATGGTTGGATTAATAAAAAAGGAACTGACACTGTAAATTGGTGTTCAGATGTTTTAGGGCATTCACCAGTGCATAGTGCTGTTGTTAAAGAATATCATACTGCTATTCCATTTTATATAGGACTAGATTCTGACAAAACTTATGGAATATATTATGATAATAGCTTTAAAACTTATTTTGACTTTGGAAAATATAAAGAAAATGTGGTTAGAGTTAAAGCAGATGGAGGAATATTAGACTACTATTTCATATATGGTGAAAAAGTATCAGATATAGTAAAGAACTACAGTCTATTGACAGGAACTATGCCTTTGCCAAGAAAAGACTTTCTAGGCTATCAGCAATGCAGATGGAGTTATGAAAATAGAAAGGAATTGATGGAAGTAGCCACTCGAATGAGAGATGAGAACATTCCATGTGATATTCTTTATCTTGACATTGATTATATGAAGGATTATAAGGTTTTTACGGTTGATTCAGAAAAATTTGATGAGTTCAAAGAAATGAATATGAAGTTAAAGGAAATGGGTTTCAAGCTAGTAGTAATTATAGATCCAGGAGTAAAACAAGAAGGTGGTTACACTGTTTATGATGAAGGTACGAAAAATGATTATTTTGTAAAAGATGCTTTAGGAAAAGTTTATGTAGGAGAGGTTTGGCCTGGTGACTCTGTATTTCCAGATTTCTTAAGAAGTGAAATCAGAGAGTGGTGGGGCAATCTTCATAAGGGTTTGATTGATGATGGAGTTGATGGCATTTGGAATGATATGAATGAGCCAGCTAATTTTACAACTGATACAAAGACTCTTCCAGAAGACTGTATTCATCTAAATGATAAAGGTGAAAAGAAAACACATGATGAGATTCATAATTTATATGCAATGCTAGAGGCACAAGCTACATATGATGGATTAAGAAAATTACAAAAAACAAGACCATTTGTTCTTACGCGATCTGCATTTTCAGGAACTCAAAGGTATGCCGCTTTATGGACAGGAGATAATACAAGTATTTGGGAACACTTAGAATCAAGCATGCCTATGTTTATGAACTTAGGATTAAGTGGATATTCGTTTATTGGAGGCGATGTTGGAGGTTTTCTTGGTGATAGTAATGGAGAACTTCTTGCACGGTGGACTCAATTAGGAGTATTTACGCCTTTATTTAGAAACCATAGTGTTAAGGATTCGATAGATCAAGAACCTTGGTGTTTTGGAGAGGAAGTTTTATATAATACAAGAAAATACATTAATTTGAGATATAAACTCATTACTTACTTATACAACTTAATGAGAGAAAGTAGCCTAACAGGCCAACCTGTGATGAGACCTTTATTTTATCACTATCAAAATGATGAAAAGACATATGATATAAATAATCAATTCCTGTTTGGTGAAAATATAATGGTTTGTCCTATTACTAGACCTGGCTACAATAACAGATTGATATATTTACCAGAAGGATTATGGTATGATTATTGGACACAAGAAAGAATAGATGGAGGAAGGTATATAATCAGAGAAGCTGATATAAACACTTTACCAATATATATTAAAGCAGGTACTATATTACCAATGGATGAAGCTATGGACTATATTGGTCAGAAAGAAGGGAAACTAGAAATCAACATTTATACTGGTAATGATGGGCAATATAAACTATACTTAGACGATGGTATTAGTTTTAATTATGAAAATGGTATATATTCAGAGGTTGAAATAAAAGTAGAAGAAAGTGATGAAGATATTAAAATACAAACTACTGTATTGAAAAATGAATATCAGATTCCTAGCTTTGATATAAACATAATTGGGTTAGAGGATGGAAAGAAAGTTCTACTAGATAGAAAAGAAATATCAAAGTATGATGATAGTGAATTTAAAATTAGATTTTAGTTATAGATAAAGTGAAACTTATTTCAGATGGAGTTTTTACCCATCCAAAATTGCCCTCTGATAAAACTACTAAGTGATTCACAACAAATCGAAGATTTGTGTCTCCTGCATTTAGAGACTATAAAACTATATATAAAAATCTAATTAGCATGTCAAAAAAATTAACTGAGAGGTCGTTTAAAATGAAAGGAAGAACTATTGACGAGAATACTTCTCTATTCTCATTAACTTGGCCAATATTTGTTGAAATACTATTATATATGCTAATAGGAAATATTGATACAATAATGCTTAGTAGGTACTCAGATAATGCAGTTGCAGCTATAGGTAATGCAAACCAGATTATGAGTGTTTTAATAATTATGTTTAATGTAGTTGCAATTTCAACAGGAATCATATTATCACAATATTTGGGAGCAAACAACAGAAAGGATATTTCTGTTGTTTACTCTGTAGCAGTTTTTGTAAACATGATATTTAGTTTTATGTTGAGTATAGGATTAGTTCTGTTTAATAGAGAATGCTATGAGCTTATCAATTTGCCTCAAAGTCTTATGAATGATGCTATAAGCTATACCAATATTGTTGGAGGATTTCTTTTTATTCAAGCAAGTTTTATGACTATTGCAGCAATTTTCAGAAGTAATGGGTTGATGAAGTCTTCTATGTATGTTTCTATCGGTACGAACATAATTAATATAATTGGGAATTATATATTTTTATTTGGTCCTTTAGGATTACCTGTTTTAGGAATTAAAGGAGTTGCTATTTCAAGTGTATTTAGTAGAACGATAGGGTTAGTAGTAATGCTATTTTTATTCTATAAATATATTCCAGGCAATATTTCGTTTAAGTATTTAGTTCCTTTTCCAAAAGATATATTTAAAAAGATGCTGAAAGTAGGAATACCTAGTGCGGGTGAACAAATTTCATATAATTTTTCCCAAGTAGTTATTTTTTCTTTCATAAATTTACTTGGAACTACTGTTATTACTACTAGGATGTACTCTCAATTATTAGTATGGTTTATTTTTTTAGCATCAGCAGCTATTGGCCAAGCTAATCAAATAATTGTAGGACATTTAGTCGGAGCAAAAAAAGAAGATATGGCATATAGTTTGGCTATTAGAAGTTTGAAGATTTCTATAGTTATTTCTATTAGTATTGCAATAATATTTTCTTTATTTAGCGATTCTCTGTTTAGTATTTTTACAGATAATATGTCAATGATTAAACTAGGTGCAATGATACTATTGGTAGAGATTTTTTTAGAACCAGGAAGGGCGATTAATATAGTTATAATAAGCAGTTTGAGAGCCGCTGGTGATGTAAAATTTCCGGTCATCGTTGGAATTGTTTCTATGTGGGGAGTTAGTGTGTTAGGAGCCTATGTTCTTGGTATCAAATTTCAACTAGGATTACTAGGTATATGGATTGCTATGGCTTTTGATGAATGGGTAAGAGGAATTATTATGTTATACAGATGGAAAACTGGGAAATGGAAAGGTAAGAGATTAACTGAATAGAAAAAGCGACCTTTTGGTCGCTTTTTTGTTTAATATAATCCAGATTAGATGTAGTTAATTAATATCAATTATTAATTCATCACAGATAGTGTATTTTTTATCATAAAGAAGGATAGATAAATAATCTCCTTTTTCAAGCTTTATAAAAACTTTTTCTGAACTAACTTTAACTTTTAATAGATTACCTCTAAATAATATTTTGAAAGAGAATTCATCCCAAGCTTTTGGAATAAATGGATTAAGACATAAAGTATTGTCTTTGATTCTCATCCCTCCAAAACCATGAACAATTGACATCCAAGTTCCAGCCATACTAGTAATATGAAGTCCATCTTCAGTATCGTTGTTGTAGTTATCTAAGTCTAATCTTGCAGTTCTTAAATATAACTCGTAAGCCTTGTCTTCATAACCAATCTCACTTGCAATAATTGAATAAACACATGGTGATAATGAAGACTCATGTACAGTTCTTGGTTCGTAGAAATCAAAATTTCTTTTCTTAGTCTCTAAATCATACATATCATTTAAGAAATATAATCCTTGTAATACGTCAGCTTGCTTAATGAAGCAAGAACGCAGTATTCTATCCCATGACCAATTTTGATTTAATGGTAAATCAGCTTTTGGTAGGTCTTTTACTAAAATTTGTTCTTTGTCCATATAACCATCTTGTTGTTCAAAAACGTTTATTGATTCAATATATGGATAATACATTTTATTAATGATATCTTGCCATTTTGATAGTTCATCTTCAGTAAGATTAAGCTTATTTTCTAATTCAGTATATCTTAACATATGCTCCTTTTTAAGATAGGCAATAACTTCTAATGTATATTCTAAATTCCATGAAGCCATAGTGTTAGTATACCAGTTGTTATTTACATTATTATCATATTCGTTTGGACCTGTAACACCAAGAATCATATATTTATCCTTGTAGGAGTTATAATTTACTCTACTTGTCCAGAATCTGCTGATCTCAACTAGAACTTCAAAACCATACTCAGCTAAATAATTTGAATCTCCAGTATATCGTACAAAGTTATAAATGGCATATGATATAGCAGCATTTCTATGGATTTCTTCAAAAGTTATTTCCCATTCATTATGACATTCTTCACCATTCATTGTTACCATTGGATATAATGCGCCATTTAGACCTAATTTTTTTGCATTTTCTTTTGCTTTTTCAAGGTGATTATATCTATAAATTAGTAAATTTTTAGATATATCTTCATTTGCAGTGCTCAGATAAAATGGTAAACAATATGCTTCTGTATCCCAATATGTGCTTCCACCATATTTTTCACCAGTAAACCCTTTTGGACCTATATTTAGTCTAGGATCATCACCAGTATAAGTTTGATTTAAGTGAAAAATGTTAAATCTTATACCTTGTTGTGCTTCAGTGTCTCCTTCTATTACTATATCACTTGCTTCCCAGCGCTTGTCCCAAGCATCTACGTGTTCGATAAATAATTCTTCAAAACCTTTATTATAAGCATAAGTTACTCTTTCATTAGATATTTTTATTATTTCAGATTTATCATAATCACGATTAGTAGTTACCGCAATATACTTATTTAGTGTAACAGTTCTACCTTTTTTACCAGTTAAAGTGATTTTATTCCCAACAAATTTTTCTTGGTCAATAATATCTATAGTTCCGTTAATAGAATTATTATCCTCAAGTACAGAATATTTCATAGAAGTTGATACATGAAAATCTAGTTTTTTAGTTTTCATAGTTAAATTACCTTTGTATTCATTAATAGCCCTATCAACTTCTGTCCAAAACTTTTCACTATAATTTGAATCTTCATTTGAGATGTTACCATCTAAATAAGGTATAAAACTTATCTTTACATCATGGTTCACTGGAGTAATACTATAAGAAATAGCTGCAACCTCAGTATCAACAATGCTTAAAAATCTTTTAGCATTAACTATTAGTTCTCCATATTTATCATCAATAATTGTGAAGATTCTTTCTAAATATCCTTTTTTCATATTAACAACACGCTTGAAGTACTTGATTTTTGTTTTTGCTAAATCAATTTTTTCATCATCAATCATTATATCAATACCGATGAAATTTGTTGCATTTAAAACCTTTGCAAAATACTCAGGATATCCATTTTTCCACCAACCGACTCTTGTTTTATCCGGATAATATACTCCTGCAATATAAGTTCCTTGATGAGAATCTCCAGAGTAACTTTCTTCAAAGTTTCCTCTCATCCCCATATGACCATTACCTAAACTCATAGCACTCTCATAAATTCTATTATCTTCAGGATGCAATCCTTCTTCTATAATACTCCATTCGTCAGCATGGAAGTATTTTTTCATATAAACACCTTCTTTCATAATTAATATATTTATGATATAATGATGCAAACGGTTGCATCACATCAAAAAAAAATATACTGACTATTACAATCAATATTTTCATTATAACATATATATACAGAAAATATAAAGGAAATATTTTATATATATATAAATAATGTTATTATACTATCAAAGGAGGATGAATTATGGAGAAATTCGAAGCATGTATTTTTGATTTAGATGGTGTTATTGTTGATACAGCAAAATATCATTATTTAGCATGGAAAAGATTAGCAAATGAGTTGGGGTTTAACTTCTCTGAAGAAGATAATGAAAGACTCAAGGGTGTAAGTAGAATGAAATCACTTGAAATATTGCTAAAAATCGGGAACATTAAATTTGATGAAGAGTTTATTCTAGAACTAGCAGAAAAGAAAAACAGATGGTATAGAGAGTATATAGTAAAGATGGATGAATCAGAAATACTAAAAGGTGCATTAGAGTTTTTAGAAAGCTTGAAAGCTGATGGAATAAAACTAGCATTAGGATCTGCTAGTAAAAACGCAATGACTATATTGAAACAAATTGAAATAGTAAGCTTGTTTGATGCAATTATTGATGGAAATAAGGTTAGTAAAGCAAAACCAGACCCTGAGGTGTTCTTAATGGGTGCAAAGGAATTAGAAGTATCACCTGAAAAATGTATTGTTTTTGAAGATGCAAAGGCTGGAATAGAGGCAGCAAAAAGAGCTAATATGTATGTAGTTGGGATTGGGTTTAGTGATGTTTTAAAAGGTGCTGACAAAGTAATATCGGGGTTACATGAGATTACTATTGAAGATCTTAATCTTTTATAAAAGTAATAAGAATGATTTATTAATAGATCAAACTTATATTTTGAGTTTATATTGATAAACAAGTTCTAAAGCTAAAGACGATAACTTGAGTGCAGTTGTGATAAGGTTGCTGGGAACTATATGCGTCAGAAAGAGCATTGATTGAAAGTAAAATGACAAATCACAAATCAAAGTTAGGGATTTAAAAGAATTAGGGGCATCTCTTTTATCAGTGAAAAGGTTATTTAGCATTAATAAAAATATTATTCAGAAAGGGTTGAGTTGAAAATGTCAATGTATATAGGAGTAGATTTAGGTGGAACTAATACAGCTGTTGGTATAGTAGAGGAAAATGGAAAACTAATATATAGTAACTCTATGCCGACTAGAAAGGAAAGAGAACCAGAGGAGATTATAAAAGATATTGAAAATTTAATTTTAGGAGTAATAGATGAAACCAAAATAAATAAGGAAGAGATTGAGTCAATTGGAATAGGTATACCTGGAATAGCGGATTATGGTACAGGAAGTGTAATACATTGTTTGAATTTAAACTGGAGTAAAATTCCTTTAAAAAAGCCACTTGAAAAAGCACTAGGTATTCCAGTTTTTATTGATAATGATGCAACATTAGCAGGACTTGCAGAATTTGAAGCAGGTGCTATGAAAGATGTTAAAAATGGTGTATTTATTACTCTTGGAACAGGAGTAGGTGGTGGCATAATAATAGATGGTAAGATACACAAGGGATTTAATGGGATTGGTTCAGAAATTGGACATATGCTTGTAGATAAAAACTATTATGATTGTAGCTGTGGTCGCAATGGGTGTTTAGAAACTTTTTCCTCTGCTACAGCATTAATTAAATATACTAAGAAACTAATGGAAGAGGAAGATATAGATACAATAATCAATGAAAAAATAGATGGTGATTTGAACAACTTAAATGGGAAAATAATTTTTCATGCAGCAATCAGAGGAGATGAGATTGCAAATAAAGCTGTAGATAGATTGGTTAGATATCTGGCAATAGGTATTATAAATATTACAAGTGTTATTGATCCTGAGGTTTTTGTACTCGGAGGAGGGCTTTCTAAAGCTGGTTTTTTCCTTTTGGACAAGGTAAGGACAGAGGTATTAAAAAATAAGTATTTCAAAACATTGCCTGTAGGGAATATAGTGTTAGCAGAGTTAGGAAATGAAGCAGGTATCATTGGAGCGGCTATGTTAGGAAAACAACATAAAAAAGTGAACTTGTTTGGCTAAAGCTAAACATCGAGGCTTAGGTAAGAGATTCTATACCCACATAAGTAGAGGAAGTTGTAACACCCACTTATAGAAGTGAGTGGATAATGATTTTAGATTAATTAAAATGATAAGGGAGGTTTTCTTTTGAATTGCATATCTTTTGATTATTCAAATGCATCTATACAAAAACATGAAATGGAGTATATAAAAAAAGATATAGTGGATGCACATGAGATGATACATAATAAAACAGGAGCAGGAAACGATTTTTTAGGATGGGTTGATTATCCATTGAAATATGATAAAGCTGAGTTTGACAGAATAAAAAAGGCAGCAAACAAAATACAGGAAAATTCTGAAGTATTCTTGGTAATAGGCATAGGAGGTTCATACTTGGGGGCAAGAGCCGCTATTGAAGCATTATGTCATTCTTTCCATAATATGCTACCAAACGATGTAAGAAAAGCACCTGAAGTTTATTACTTGGGAAATAATATAAGTGGTACTTACTTAAAGCACATCATGGACGTTATTAAAGATAAGGATGTAAGTATTAATGTAATATCAAAATCAGGTACAACCACAGAGCCTGCGATAGCATTTAGAGTACTTAAAGCTTATATAGAAAATAAGTATGGTAAAGAAGGTGCAAAGGAAAGAATATATGTAACAACTGATGCTTCAAAAGGAGCACTAAGGGAATTATGTAACCAAGAAGGATATGAATCTTATATTATTCCAGATGATATTGGAGGAAGGTTTTCAATATTTACTCCTGTTGGTATGCTTCCTATTGCTGTAGCTGGTTTAGATATAGACAAAATCCTTGAAGGTGCTAATGCAGCAAGAGAAGAATATTGTAAAGAAGATTTAGAGAATAACCAGTGTTATCAGTATGCAGCAGCTAGAAATGTTCTTTATAGAAAAGGAAAAACTATAGAGGTTTTAGCAAACTATGAGCCTTCATTACAATATATAGCTGAATGGTGGAAACAATTATTTGGAGAAAGTGAAGGGAAAGATGGCAAGGGGATTTTTCCAGCTTCTGTAAGCTTTTCGGCTGATCTTCACTCTATGGGACAATATTTACAAGATGGTAGAAGAGATTTATTTGAGACTGTAATTAATATAGAAACTCCAACTGAATTTGTTAAAATTATAGAAGATAATCTCAATCTTGATAACTTAAATTATTTAAGTAACAAAACTATGAACTTTGTAAATAAGATGGCTTATAAAGGTACGTTACTAGCTCATTTAGATGGAGGAGTACCTAATCTTATAATAAATATACCTCAAATGAATGAATATTATTTTGGAAAGCTTATTTATTTCTTTGAAAAGGCATGTGGTATAAGTGGATATCTATTAGGGGTAAATCCATTTGATCAACCAGGAGTTGAAGCATACAAAAAGAACATGTTCGCTTTATTAGGAAAGCCTAGCTATGAAGAATTAAGCGAAGAATTGAAAAAAAGGTTATAATAATGATTCTATAGTAAAAACTCAAAAAACAAATGTAATGCACGATACATTTTTAATGCATAATCTTATATAGTAAATATTTAATATTTATGAGAGTTTTATTAATATTAAAATAGTATAAACTGGTTTATATTTTCACAAAAAGTGTGACCTTTAGGACCATGGTTATTTATGATTAGGAGGGAATATTGATTGAAAACAATAGGAGTTTTAACAAGTGGAGGAGATGCTCCTGGGATGAACGCAGCGATAAGGGCTGTAGTCAGGACAGCTATATATTATAACATCAAAGTATTTGGGATAGAAAGAGGTTATGATGGATTAATCAATGGAAGCATAGAAGAGATGGGGCTATCTTCCGTTGGTGACATTATTCATAGAGGAGGAACAATACTAAAAACTGCAAGATGCGAAGAATTTAAGACTAAAAAAGGACAAAATAAAGCCTTAAATATATTAAAGGTTTTTGGAATAGAAGGATTAGTTGTAATTGGTGGAGATGGTACTTTTACAGGAGCACAAAAACTGAGTAAAGCAGGAATAAAAACAGTAGGAATACCGGGAACTATAGATAATGATTTAGCCTACACAGATTATACTATTGGTTTTGATACAGCTGTAAATACAGTGTTAGATTCTATAAGTAAAGTAAGGGATACCTCTACTTCGCATGGGCGAGCTAATATTATTGAAGTTATGGGAAGACACTGTGGAGATATAGCATTATATACTGGTTTGGCTGGTGGAGCAGAAAGCGTAATAGTACCAGAGGTAGAATTTAACATCGACAATATATGCAAAAAGTTAATTCAGGGAAAATCAAGAGGAAAATTACACAGTATTATTATGCTTGCCGAAGGGATAGGGAATGCTTTTGAATTGGGCAAACAGATCGAAGAGATAACAGATATTGAAACAAGAGTTACTGTACTTGGTCATGTCCAAAGAGGGGGTAGTCCTACAGCTTTTGATAGAATTCTTGCTAGTAAAATGGGTGGAAAAGCAGTTGAACTATTAATGGATGGTAAATCGGGTAGAGTTATTGGAATTAAGAAGAATGAATTAATCGATATGGATATTGATGAAGCATTATCTATTGAGAAAGAATTTGATAAAGAGAAATATGAATTAACAAGCATACTTTCAATTTAAAATATGAACAAGTTCAAAAAAATATTTTAGAAGTTTTGTATCAACAGAGTTCAGACAATTTTTAGATTGTGAGTGACTCCATATACAATTACCGATATAAATTAAGCTGAATATGTTACTTAATGATTTGCTTTTTGATTTTATAATAAAAATAGCAAATTGCATAAAAAAATAAAATTAATATTGTATGATATGTCAATTTACAAATTGACTTGTACAAAGTAAAATAATGTTAAGAATTTTAACAGGGGGGAAGTGTAAGTGGCTAGATTATTATTAAAAAATATTGAGAAAAAATATCGAAATGGCTTTCACGCAGTAAAAAATTTAAATTTGGAAATTGAAGATAAAGAGTTTTTGGTTTTAGTAGGACCATCAGGATGTGGAAAATCTACTAGTTTAAGAATGATCGCTGGTCTTGAAGAGATTACAGAAGGTGAATTGTACATTGGAGATAAACTTGTAAATAATGTTGCACCAAAGGATAGAGATATAGCGATGGTGTTCCAGAACTATGCATTATATCCTCATATATCAGTTTATGAAAATATGACATTTGGATTAAAGCTTAGAAAAAGATCTAAAGATGAAATCAATAAAAGAGTAAATAAAGCAGCAAAAATTCTTGGTATAGAAGATTTGCTTGATAGAAAACCAAAGCAGCTTTCAGGTGGACAAAAACAGAGGGTTGCTTTAGGGAGAGCTATAGTAAGAGAGCCTAAGGTATTCTTAATGGACGAGCCTCTTTCAAACTTAGATGCAAAACTAAGAGTTCAAATGAGAGCAGAGCTAAGTAAACTTCATCAAAACCTTAAGACAACATTTATATATGTAACTCATGATCAGACTGAAGCTATGACTATGGGAACTAGAATTGTTGTAATGAAAGATGGTGTAGTTCAGCAAGTAGCAGATCCTCAAACAGTTTATTCTAATCCAGCTAATATGTTTGTTGGTTCGTTTATAGGATCTCCTCAGATGAATTTTATTAACTGTAGGATAATTAAAGAGAGCAATACTATTTATGCTGAATTCGAGGGTAATAAAGTTTCTATTTCAGACGACAAATCAAAAATTTTAGAAGAAGATGATTATATAGGAAAAGATGTAGTTCTTGGAATAAGACCTGAAGGAATTTCAGTTAAAGATGATCTTTCAGATAAAAATGTAAACTCTTATATTAAGGCAAATGTTGAAGTTGCAGAAATGTTAGGTTCAGAAACTTACTTATACTTGAATGTTGATGGAAATAATGATAGTATTATTGCAAGGGTAAAACCAAGCACGAGAGTTAATATTGGAGAAAATATTGATATAGAGTTAAGAGCAGACAAAATTCATATATTTGATAAGGAAAGTGAAAGGGCATTATTTTAACAAGAAATACTCAAGCAGAGAAGCTGTTAGTTAGCTTTTCTGCTTTTGTGCATTTCTCAATATTATATTGGTAGGTGAGTTACTTTGAATATGAGTGAATTAGATTTAATATTTAATAAATTAAAAAACATTATAAATACTGAAATAAATTTGATAGATCAATCTGGGTATATTTTACAAAGTACTAATAGTGAGAAGATAGGTGGTTATGATTCACAGTTATGTGATATTAAGCTTGAAAATGAAATAGTAGAAAAAGGTAATTATTTATATTTTTGTTTTTATGAATATAAAAGGAAGGTTATTGTATCGATAAAAATATTAGATAAAATAACAAAGAAAATTGGAGAAGTAATAAGGTTTTTTTTAACAATTAATTTTGATAATATGTCTAAGGATGGGTATATTAAGCATTTGCTATTAGGAAAGATTGATAATCATGAGATTGAAAGCTTAAATGAAAATTTCGATGTAGATTTTAATAATCAAATACAGGTCGTAGTAATAAAAGTAAATAAAGATATATCAGATGATGTTGAAAATTTATTACTTCATTTTTATCCTGATGAGTTATTTGTAAAGGTTAATAACTCATGTTTCGCATTTATTAAGAGTTTAAAAGACGATTGTAAAGAATACGAACTAAGTATTTTTGAAGTTATTTCTTCTGAATTATTCTATGAGCCAAAGATTGGAGTAGGAACAATTGTAGATAATATCAAGGACTTGGCAATTTCCTATAAAAAAGCTAATATGGCTATTGAAATAGGGAATGTATTAGATAACCAAAGATATATTTTTTATTATAAAAATTTAGGTTTAGCACTATTAATAAATAACATGAATTCAAATGATTTAGAACAATTAAATAAGGACTTGAATTATAATATCGAAGAAGTAGTTTCAGATAAAGAACTGTTAAGTACTGCTACGATATTTTTAGAAAATAATTTGAACATCAGTGAAACTGCAAAGAGGTTATATATTCACAGAAATACATTGGTTTATAGATTAAACAAAATTCAAAGACTAACTGGTTATAACTTAGGCAAATTTGAAGATTCAATAAACTTTAAAATTGCATTAGATATCAATAAGCTTTTTGAGTCAATTTATAATAAAATCAATTATACTATTGACAGCTAGAAAGATAATATATATAATAAACGAAAATACAATAATACTTAAATATTATGAAGGGAAAAGTAGATGTTAGAAATCTCTCAGCGAGTCAGGGAAGGTGGAAGCCTGATAGTAGAATAACATTGAAAGACATCCCAGAATAGATTATCTGAGAATCTGTAGTTAGGATTATTAGGATAATACGGTTTTCCCCGTTACAGGAACTGAGTGAACTATTTTTAATAGTTAATGAGAATGGCACCGTGGGTATTAATCTCACTTCTTAATCGAAGTGGGATTTTTTATTTTTATCGCTAAAAATAGAGCTAGTGCACACTCTATTTATATTCTTATTTACTATTGCTTATAGTTAAAAAGGGTGGTACCACGGTTTTTAATCGTCTCTTTAATTAGAGATGATTTTTTTATTTTAAGGACGTCCTTCTAAGTTTACAAAAAATAATTTGTAGGAGGTATTTGATATGAAAAGGTATTTAATAAATGAGTTGGCTAATAACATTAATAATATGGTAATGGTTAAAGGATGGGTATATAGAATAAGAGAACTAGGTAAAATTGCTTTTATACTAGTTAGAGACAGAAGTGGGATAATACAATGTATAGTAAATACTAAAGAAATAAATATAAAAGGGTTAAAGCTTGAAAGTGTTATAGAACTCTCAGGGATATTAGTTGAGAATAAATCATGTAAAAATGGTATTGAGATACAGGTATCAAATTTGAAAGTCATTTCATCAGTTAAAGAAGATTTACCTATAGAAATCAACAAAGAAGAAATGGAAGCTAGTCTAGATGTAGTTCTAAATAACAGAGTAATAAGTCTTAGGCATCCAAAGGTTAATGCAGTTTTTAAGATACAAGCTACGCTTGCTCAAGCTTTTTCTAGTTTTTTAACAAAAGAAGGCTTCACTGAAATCTTTACTCCAAAGATAGTTGCTGAGGGAACAGAGGGAGGAACTGAATTATTTAAGGTAAAGTATTTTGACAGAGAAGCATATCTTGCTCAAAGTCCTCAGTTTTATAAGCAGATGATGGTAGGAGCAGGTTATGAAAGAGTTTTTGAGATAGGACATGTATATAGAGCTGAAAGTCATGATACCAAGAGGCATATAAATGAATTTATTAGCTTAGACTTGGAGATGGGATTTATAGATAATGAATATGAAATAATGGAACTTGAAACAAAAATGCTAAAATATATGTTTGAATACGTAGGTGAAAAATGTCATAAAGAGCTTGAGACTCTTAAGGTGC
>DAOUQG010000116.1 GCA_030625765.1 Thermohalobacteraceae bacterium
TAAAAAAGGTTATATAAAAGAAAATAATGATGCTGATATAGTTGTACTGGATAAACATAGTATGGATATTGTTTCAGTTATTGCAATGGGACAGGTAATGATACAAAATGGCGAAGTAAAAGTTAAAGGAACCTTCGAAGAATAGCAGTAGTTGATTAACGAATAAAAAAAAAGATATATAACAGGTTAAATAATATAAAAATAAGATAGAATGACGTTTGCTAAGCGTCATTCTTTTTTGCAAATTTTTAGACAGCATTTCTTTCAGATTAAGCAAATATACATTGTACCCATATTGTATCTATAACTAGCTTAGTGTATAATAAAATTGTATCCATAATAAAATTTTGAATACAAACATATCATAATAATTATAAACTTAGATAGGAGGTTAATAATGAAGGATAAAATGATAATGACTCCAGGACCAACAACTATACATGAAGAGGTAAGAAAAGCAATGTCAAAGCCAATCATAAATCCTGATCTAGATATTGAGTTTTATGAGTTTTATAAAAATACATCTTCAAAAATAGCACAATTACTAAATACTAATAATGAAGTACTTATTCTATCAGGTGAAGGAATATTAGGGCTTGAAGCAGCTTGTGCATCGCTGATAGAACCTGGAGACAGAGTACTATGCATTGATAATGGAATATTTGGAAAAGGATTTGGTGATTTTGTAAAAATGTATGGTGGAGAATGTGTGTATTTTTCATCAGATTATCGAAAGCCTATAGAAATCAAAGAACTAAAAGTATTTTTAGAAAAAGATAATGATTATAAATTAGCAACCTTTGTTCATTGTGAAACACCATCAGGGTTGTTGAATCCTGCCAAGGAAATTTCTCTTTTGCTTAAGGAGTACAATATACTTACGGTGGTAGATGCAGTATCCTCAGTTGGAGGAGAGCTTATTGAAGTTGATGACTGGAAAATTGATATAGCTTTGGGTGGTTCTCAAAAATGTTTGTCTGCACCTCCTGGGTTAACTTTCATGAGTATTAGTTCAGATGCTTGGAAGTCTATATTAAATAGAGAAAAGCCTATTATAGGATATTATTGCAACTTAGCTATTTGGAAAGACTGGTATGAGAAAAAATGGTTCCCTTATACACAACCTATAAGTGATATTTATGCTTTAGATTGTGCTGTTACGAGACTAATTAATGATGAAAAGAGATATGAAAGACATAGTGTAATTGCAAATGCAGTAAGAAAAGCTTTAAACGTTTCTGGAATGCAGTTATATCCTCTTGATGGGTGGTCAAATACTGTTACAGCAATAGCAGTTCCAGAAGGGATAAATGAAAAAGAAGTTAGAGAATACCTATTGGAGAAATATAATATTATGATTGCAGGAGCATTCGGAGCACTTGATGGTAAGGTTATTAGAATTGGTCATATGGGTGAAAATTGCACAGAAGAAAAAGTATTTATTACACTAAAATATTTTGATAAGACCCTAAGAAAATTTGGAGTAAAGCTAAAAAAAGAAATACATAAAGAGTTTGTAGATAATTTGGATTAAAATAGAGGTGATTACACCTCTATTTTATATATATAAAAATATAGTATAATATTAATAGACATTTCAACATAAAAATAAGGAAGGGATTTATTATGCTATTACCAGAAATTAATACTTGGGTGCAATGGGGAAAGATTTTTACTGATACAAAAATATGGACACCTATTATAAAAGAAATTTGTGAAAAAGAGGGAATACAGTTTATTGATATTAGATCTGGCTTTCCAGGAACAAACGCAGTTTTTATCTTAGATAATACCTATGTAATAAAGATATATCCAAAAAGATGTCATAGTGATTATGAGCACGAATTAGAAATACAAGGCATACTTCAAGAAAATAGCAATATAATAATACCTAGGATATTGTATAATGGAGTATTTATGGATAGAGTAAAGTGGCCATATATTATTATGGAATATATACAAGGAGAGGCAATTAGAGATGTTAGAGATAAGATAGCTAGGCAAAATAAAATCGAGATTTATTCACAGCTAGGAAAGATGGTAAAGGAAATACACGATACTTCATTTGATAGTATGTCAAATATGAACATTTCAGACGAGAGTTATAAATCTTTTATTAATCACAGGATAAAAGATTGTGTAAAAGAAAATATTAAAAAGGAAGTTTTATCAGAAAAGGTAATTGATCAAATACCAGATTTTATTAATTCAGTTGATATTACACCTCAAAATTTTACTAAGGTTTTAGTAAATGGTGATTTGACAGAAGACCATCTATTGTTAAAAAAATGTAACGGAAGGTGGGAAATAGCAGCTCTTATTGATTTAGCTGACGGAAAAATTGCACAAAGAGAGTATGATTGGATAGCATTATGGTTTAGCTTACTCAATAGTGATGTTGAAGGAATGAAAGCTTTTATGTATTCCTATAACAGTAGCATAAATATTAATGAAGAATTTAGGAACAAAGCTATGGTATTTACTTTTCTACATCAATTTGGAGCAGAAATAATTGAAAATGAACTGAAAAATGAGGAAAAATCTAAAATAGAATCAATAGAACAATTGAAGGATTTGCTTTGGCCTCAGGCTTTAAAGGGTGATAAAAATGCTTGAGAAAGTAAGAAGTAGGATTGAAAAGAGAAAAGGAAATCCATTAGGAATTAAAAGAAATTATTCTGTTTTATTACCTTTATTGTATGTAGATAAAGAGCTACATATATTATATGAAGTAAGGTCCATGGATTTGAATACACAGCCAGGCGAGATATCATTTCCAGGAGGTAACGTTGAAAAAAAGGAAAGCTACAAAGATGCTGCAATAAGAGAAACCTGTGAGGAGCTTAATATTGAACCAAAAAATATAAACATCCTTGGAGAGTTAGATTATATTCCTTCACCTTATAATTTTATACTACATGTATACTGTGGGATTTTAGAAGGAGTTAAAAAAGATGAAATAACTCCAAATTCTCAAGAAGTAAATCATATTTTTTCTGTTCCCTTAGAGTATTTTCTTAATAACGCTCCAAAATGTCATTATGTAGATTTAGAAACAGTAATAAAAGACGATTTTCCATATCATTTGATTCAAAACGGTAAAGACTATAATTGGAGAAAAGGCAAGTATCCTGTATATTTTTATTTGTATAATGACTATGTTATATGGGGAATGACTGCAAGAATTACTAAGAATTTTATTGATATTATTAAAGGTGAAAAAGAATAATAAATATAATAGATTATTAATCAATAATATTTGATTTTTAAGTAGTGTGGTGAGGATTATGAGGATAACGAAAAAATCTATAGCAACACTAATAGTAATTTTGATCATTATTTCAGCTATCACGGTATTAATTTTTGGTGTGAAAACAATTGATATCTATAGACAAGTTTTTACGAAATTTAGAAATCTCATAGGTATATTTTTAACGATATATTCTATTTTTTTTGCGGTAGTAATATTTTTAGAAAGTAAAAACCCATCAAAAACTATCGCATGGCTTATGATATTATTTATAGTACCTATAGTAGGATTTATATTATATCTTTTTTTAGGTCAGAACATTAGGAAAAGTAAGAAATTTAAAATGAAAAAATATAGTGATTTTAAGCATATAACTTCTAATGTAAATATGCAGAAGGAATTTTTAAATGATTCAGATCTATTTAATAATGAAGGAAGTAATGTGAGAAATAGACTGATAAATTTGCTTCTTAAAAACTCAAATTCTCCTTTTACAATTAACAATAGTGTTGAAGTTCTGACAAATGGGGCGGTTACGTTTAGCTCTATTATAGAAGAACTAGAAAAGGCACAAAAGCACATACATTTAGAATACTATATTATTCGAAACGATAATATCGGAAATTTAATAAAGGATATTCTTATAGAAAAAGCTATAAATGGTGTAGAAGTTAGAGTTATATATGATAGTGTTGGATGTTGGAAGCTTGGTAAAAAATTCATTAAAGATCTAAAAAATGCAGGTGTAGATGTTAATCCTTTTTTTCCAGTATTTATACCAGTACTAAGCAGAGAACTTAATTATAGAAACCACAGAAAAATTATAGTTATAGATGGTAAAGTAGGATTTTTAGGTGGATTAAATATTGGAGATGAGTATTTAGGCTATGACTCATGGTTAGGTTTTTGGCGAGATACACATCTGAAAATAGAAGGAGAAGCTGTTTATAGCATGCAAAACATATTCTTAAAGGACTGGGAGTTTGTTTCTAAGGAATACATAGCATCGGATGAATATTATCCAAAATTAAAATATTATGGTGAGCAGTTGATACAATTAACATCAAGTGGTCCTGATTCTGATTGGCAATCTATTATGCAGGCATATTTTACTATGATTTCAAACGCTGAAGAAAGCATATGGATTACAACGCCTTATTTAGTTCCAGGTGAAAGCATTAATACCGCTTTAATGGCAGCAGCATTAAGTGGAGTGGATGTTAGAATTATTATTCCAAACAAACCTGATCATATATTAGTTTATTGGGCTTCTAGAGGAAACATAGAAGATTTACTAAAATCAGGTGTGAAGATATATTCGTATGAGAAGGGGTTTATACATAGTAAGGTATTGCTAGTAGATGGAGTAGCAGCAACTGTTGGCAGTGCTAATTTAGATATTAGAAGCTTAAAAATAAATTTTGAAGTTAATTCTTTTATATATGATGAGTCCATAATAAAAAGATTAATAAGTGATTTTGAAAATGATTTGAAAAACAGCAATGAAATTATATTAGAAGACCATTTAAATAGGAGTATATTTACTAAGTTTAAGGAATCAATTGGAGTATTATTTTCTCCATTGGTATAATATAAACTATTTAACATTTGATTGTGGAGTTCAATAGCTTTATTAAATAACAATTTTAAAATTTTGTGGGGTGATGAAATGCAACAGATAAAAAAAATCAAGACAGATGATAAGAAAAAGTTCTACAATTATTTAAATCTAAAGCTTACAGGTTTGATTTGTGAGGAGCCAGATTGGCTTGCAAATCTCTCGAATGCCTCTGCATTATTATGGTTACTACTTGAAGACATAAATTGGGCAGGGTTTTATTTATATAAAAATGATGAACTTATATTAGGCCCTTTTCAAGGGAAACCAGCTTGTACGCACATAGAAATTGGGAAAGGAGTTTGTGGAGCTGCTGCTAATGAGATTAAAACACAGGTTGTTAAAAATGTCCATGATTTTCCGGGACATATTCCTTGTGATTCTGATTCAAAATCAGAGATAGTTGTTCCAATTGTAAAGGATAATAAGTTAATGGGCGTGTTAGACATTGACAGCCCTATAATTGATAGATTTAATGATGAAGATGCAGAATACTTACAGAAGTTTGTTAATCTTCTTAATAAATATGTAGATTGGAGCAAAATATCATAAAAATAACGCCCTCAAAAGATAGCTTTTGAGGGCGTTCATCATTTATACTAAAACTACTTGGTGATGCACTTTTTTGCCTTTTCTTATCATTAGCTTTCCATCTTGGAAATTATCAAGAGTTATTTGCATTCTGAAGTCAGTTATTCTTTCTTCATTTACGTAGATACCACCTTGTTGTACAAGTCTTCTAGCCTCTCCATTGGAAGCAGATAAACCTATTTCAGTTAAGAGGGTTAAAATTCCCATGCCCTCTTCAAATTTTGAAGATTCAATTTCTGTTGATGGCATCGATGTAGCGTTACCACCACTAGCAAATAGAGCTTTTGCAGCGTTTTGAGCATTTATAGCTTCTTCTTCGCCATGTACTATTTTTGTAAATTCAAATGCTAATATTTCTTTTGCTTTGTTTATTTCAGCGCCCTCAAGAGATCCCAATCTCCTTACTTCATCCATTGGAAGGAATGTTAATAAAGCTAGACAGTTTTCCACATCTGCATCATCAACATTTCTTAGGTATTGGTATAAATCATATGGCGCAGTTTTTTCCTTGTCTATCCAGACTGCTCCTGCTTCTGATTTACCCATTTTCTTACCTTCACTTGTAGTAAGAAGCTTGAAAGTTAAACCAAATGCAGGTTTTCTTTTTACTCTTCTAATCAATTCAACACCGGCAATAATATTTGACCATTGGTCATTTCCACCTAATTCTAAAACACATCCATATCTATTGTTTAGCTCTAAGAAGTCATATCCCTGCATTATCATGTAATTGAATTCCAAGAATGATAATCCTTTTTCCATACGAGATTTAAAGCATTCAGCTGTAAGCATTCTATTAACAGAAAAGTGCTTTCCAATATCTCTAAGAAATTCAATATAGTTTAAATTTGTAAGCCAATCTGCATTGTTTGCAACAATACCTTTTTCTCCATCAAGAATAAGGTATTTTTCTAGCTGTTTCTTTATGCTCTCTGCATTGTTATTAATGTCTTCTACAGATAACATTTTGCGCATTTCAGTCTTTCCAGTTGGGTCACCAACCATTACTGTTCCTCCACCTACTAAAGCAATAGGAACATGGCCTGCTCTTTGCATATGCATCATTACCATCACTTGTATAAAGTGACCCACATGTAAGCTATCAGCAGTAGGATCAAAGCCAATATAGAAGGTAACGGGGTCCTTGCCTAATAGCTCTCTAATTTCATCTTCATGAGTAGCTTGCTCAATAAAGCCTCTTTCTTTTAATACATCAAATACGTTTGTAGTCATACTAACCCTCCTAATAATTTTTTATATGAATTATTTATGAAAAAAACTTCGACAATGTATTATAAAAAATAAAAAAGAGTCTTCTATCCGTAAAGGACGAGAAGACTCGTGGTACCACCTTAATTCGCATCTATAGATGCCTTTAGGTCACTATAACCCGTGACAAAGGGCAATGCTTTCACATTGAAACTCCAGAGCGTAATTCGCTAACTTATGTACTGCAAGCTTTTCACCAATCAACTTGCTCTCTGTAATTTAGTCATAAGAAGCTACTAAATCTTTCATAGTTATATATTAATATAATATTGTAATATATAATATTATACTAATGTTTGTTTTGTCAAGTGAATTATTATTAGTTTCACCAAAAAAATCATAATTATTATGTATAAACTTATTGGTTAATTGCAAATTTTTTAATTTGTTTGATAAAGGAATCAGTAAGTTTAAAAGAATAAAGCTCGTAGTAATTATTCTTTATAAAACTAATATTTAATTCAGAGTTTTTAATAATAACTCTATTATTTTCAAGAACTTCTATGACATGTATATATCCTTGAGATAATTTATGATTTTTCCATAGATAGATATCACGATTATTTTCATCCTTATAAATAAAACTAAGCCTATAATACGGATAGCTTTTTTGTTCCAATATCCAATATTTAAGTATGTCTATATTTCTAATGTTTTTCACAGTAAGCTTATTAGAAGTATCTATAAACTCGCCAATTATTGTATCATCATTAATAGTTCCAACCTCTCTTATGTTTACCCTGGTACGGTCCTCTGCATCTTTACTTATGGCATAAATTTGTATTTTATAGGGTGTTTGTAGGTTGTTTAGATTAACAACTTTTTCTTGTTTATAAAAATTCAAAAAAGGATAGAAAGACATGAAGAGTGATAGGAAAAGTGCTAATATTACTCCTAAATAACTAAAAACATTTTTCCTCTTATTTGGACTATCAGTCTTTTTATTGGTAATTTTAGCGATTGCCTGTTTGACAGTAAGTATTATTATAAAAAATAGTGATAATTCTACTAACAAAAAGTTGTCCTCTAGTGTTTGATATGGAAGATAGACAATTATATACAGAGTTAAAATAAAAACTGTACAAAAAATTGTATTAAAGCATAACATTAGTCTCTTACCTAAAAAAAGGTTTGGCTTATTAGAAGTTTCTCTATTAAACTTTTCTAAAGGAAATGCAAGCAAGGTAACAATGATAAAAACTGTTGCAGAGCAAAAAAAGAGATGACATTCTAAATTAACCATAAGACAACTAATACCTATGATGAATGAAACAATGGTTATTACCCATAAAACACAATAAACAACACCTTTTTCTTTTTCTGAGGATTCAATTTCCTTTGATGTGGTAGTCATATCTTTTCCCCTTTGATATATGATTACTGAAATCAAAACATCAGTATATATATAATAACATACTAAACTATTTAACATCAATAAAAAGGCTCTAACGTTTTGTTAGAGTTAAAGTAAGAAAATTACTCAACAACTATCCCTTTACTGTTCTCCCATAAACCATGAATATTACAATAGCTTAGTGCATGAATTGTTCTAGTTTGCTCAATTTTATATTTGTCAATGCAACTGGTTTATCAAAAACTCCACCTTCACCATGAGTAGTGAAGTTAAAGGTTCCTACCTCTACAGGGAATTTGCTACCTTCAGCATGGAAAAACACCTTAAACTATGCAATATGATGCTCTAATTAATTTGAAAAATCACATAAACATAAAAAAGTGGAGATTAATAGATGATTAAGAACTACAAATACACACTAATAATATAAATTTGATAATTTATGGAATGATTAATAGATTTTTTCTAATAATATCTGTATAATGGAAATAAATAATACAGTAGATGATTTAATAGGAGAGATATGATGAATAAAATTGAGTTAATAGCAACCTCAACATTTGGACTAGAGGCAGTTGTAAAAAGGGAAGTTCAGGATTTAGGATATAATGATATAAAAGCTGAAAATGGTAAAATAACTTTTAAAGGAGATATAAGTGCGATACCTAACTCAAATCTTTGGCTGAGAACTGCTGATAGAGTTCTACTAAAAATGGGTGAATTTAAAGCATTATCTTTTGAAGAGCTATTTGAGAAAACTAAAGATTTGCCTTGGGAGGAATGGATAACAGAAGATGGAGAGTTTACTGTTAATGGAAAATCAGTGAAATCTAAACTATATAGTATATCTGATTGTCAAGCTATTGTTAAGAAAGCAGTTGTAGAGAAGCTTAAGTTAAAATATAAGACTGAATGGTTTGAGGAGACAGGTCCCAAATATACTATTCAGGTTTCTATATTAAATGATATTGCTACATTAACAATAGATACAAGTGGAGAGGCATTACATAAAAGAGGATATAGAGAGAAGGCATTAGAAGCTCCACTAAAAGAGACATTAGCTGCAGCTATGATAAAACTAAGCTTTTGGAATAAGGATAGAGTTCTTTTAGATCCGTTTTGTGGTTCTGGAACTATCCCTATTGAAGCTGCTATGATTGGAAAAAAT
>DAOUQG010000149.1 GCA_030625765.1 Thermohalobacteraceae bacterium
GCCTTTGATAAATTTCCAATCTCATCCTTCTTTTTCAAAAGCATTTCTGAAACATCTTCAGTAATATCTAGATCAGCTATTTTGGCTGAATATTGTATTATTCTAATAATTGGCTTGGCAATTAAATTCCCTATAAAATATGTAATAGCAATACTCACTACTAAAATAATAAGGGTTATTATAATAATGTTTTTTTGAAGTGCTGGAATAGCAGACAATACTTCCTTTTTGTCAGCAGTAATTACTAAAGTCCAATCGGTACCATGTACAGGTTCGTATGCTGCATATATATCATTTTCTTTAAAAGAATAATTACTAACTCCTCTTTTCTCTTGAAGTATTTTAGTAAACAACTCTGCTACTGATTTTAACCCTTCATCATTTTGTGCTTCTTCAATTATGTTTTCTTGATTGAGCACTTTTTCTTTATCAGGATGTGCTATTGGTATTCCTTCACCATTTATCATATATGCATATCCATTCTCGCCATAACTTATTGAGTTAGTAATATTGCTTAATGCATTTGCATCTCTACGACCTATTAAGACACCTACTACTGTGCCATTTCTTTTGACAGGAGCTGCATACATTGCAACAAGCTCATTAGTTACTGGACTAATATGTATATCAGATACATTTGGTTTTCCTTCAAAAGCCTTTTTCACATAATCCATATCTCCTAACTGTGCTGTCTTGCCATCATTGTAGTATGCCTTACCATCTGGATATACAACTCCTATAGCAAGAAAATTTGTGTCTGATAGTCGTCTTTTTAATACAGGCTGTTGCAATTCCCAATTCATACTTTGAATATCTTCTATCCCTGCTAGCATTTCTAAGACTTTCTTCTGCGTTTCAATTTTACTTTCTGTTAATTGTGTACCTTGATAAGCTAAAGACTGTAACCCTTCTTCTGCTTCTTTAACGATAGAATCACGTGCTCTTTGTAAAGCCAAAAAACCCAAGGAAGAAGATATTAATATTATTAATATCCCAAAATATATAATTAATTTAGTTTTGATGCTTTTCATATTAGACTCTCCTTTCATATTGTCACATTACAAATTTTGGTATACTTCAGCACTTCTTTTTACATTCCCATTTCCTGTAGTTCTTTCTTTTCTTCTGCTGTAATTGCTGCTATTTGGTCTATGAGATGCACCACTCACAATAAATTCAACCTGCTTTTTATCCATACCTACAATAATAACACTGCTATTAGCTTTGATTCCTATTTCTTCTAAATTAAATCTTTTCTTTAAATTAATAACAGGGATTATGCTTCTCCTTAGACTAATTACACCATCAATAGAATTTGTTGCCTTCGTCGTTACTTTTAATATGTGATTTTTCTGATATTCATGATTTTAATTCCATATTCCTCACCCTCCAATTAAAAAACTATACACTGATTCTCCAACAATAATACCACTCCCTTAATAAAAAAATTAAAATCTCTCTGTTTCATTTATTGCTGAATCAAAGGGGATTATTAAAAACAACACTACAAGCTGGCTTCTCTTTTGATGTAGTTCCTTAGTTTTGCATCCTTATCTTTCTATTCATTAAGTTTACACTTTGATTCTATTTGATTTTAAACTTACATATTTACTTGGTTATTATTCTTAACAGAGCTTTTTGAATTTGATGTTAAATGCTCTGAATTATCTATACCTCCTTATAATATTATTTTTATATTATCTATCACTAATTCCATTGACCTATTCCTCTACGAAAACTTGTTTTTGTATCTTCCTCTAGTGCACTGTACTTTATCAATTACATCTACAGTCAAATTGTTTTTAACTCTACTAATCAATTTTTTTACTTTCCGGAACTATTCCTCTTCTTAGGTTTATTACTCATTTCTAATAAAAAAATTAATTCTGCCTTTTTACGTGTTTATATCTTTGTAGCTTCTATGCAACAAAATACATAAAATGTTACTTATATGACATTGGGTATACTGTTATTTTAGAACGTTTCAAGTATACTAAATTATTTTTTTTACCATTATCAAACGAATTGCAATGTACCATTTTATATGATATATTATAAATTGTTACATAATAGAAAGGAGGGTTTTTATGACTGTTGAACCAATTAGAGATAAAACGAAAATTAAATATATGTATCAATTATTAAATGGAAAAAATATTAAATATGGACTATTATTTAAATTTGGTCTTAATACTGGTTTAAGAATTAGTGATATTCTACCATTGAAAGTAAAAGATATTTTAAATAAAAATGGAGAATTCCGAGATTACTTAGTTTTAAAAGAAAAAAAAACAGGAAAAGAAAAAAAAATTAAACTAAATGATGTCCTCCGTAAAACAATTAGAATATATATAGAGAATAAAAATCTTTTTAATGAAGATTATATTTTCCCGAGCCATAAAGGAGGTCATATCGGTCGAATACAAGCCTATCGTGTTTTGAAAGAAGCAGCAAACATAATAGGAATTGAAAATTTCGGGACCCATAGTTTGCGTAAGACATGGGGGTATTGGACTTATAAAGCGTCTCGATATAATATTGGTCTTATAATGGATACTTTTAATCATAGTTCGCAAAAAATAACACTTCGCTATATTGGAGTAAATCAAGATCAAAAAGACGAATTATATTCACTTGTACAATTTTAATTAAGAGTAAATTAAAAACACTTCCTATTCTTAAATAGAAATAGGAAGTGTTTTTAATAAATTTTTATGATATACTGTGTAAAAAATATCTAAAATTTGCAAATTAACACAGGAAAATCAGAACTAATGTCGAATATTAATTAAAAGTAACATTTTATGTATTTTGTTTCATAGTATGTGTAGGATTTTCCAGTCAATCTAAAATTTTAGTAAATTATATTATTTTACTAAAATGTTCTCTTAGATTAAACAAAAAAATGCTTAAAAGAAATTTAATTCTTAAAAGCATTTAAGTAAACTTATATTAAAATATAATTTTTAAATTTCTCTTCTACCTTCTAAAGCCTTAGAAAGGGTGACCTCATCTGCATATTCTAAGTCTCCTCCTACTGGTAATCCATATGCTATTCTGGTTACTTTTATTCCCATGGGCTTTAATAACTTAGAAATATACATGGCTGTAGCTTCTCCCTCTATGGTTGAGTTAGTAGCCAATATTACTTCCTCCACCGGTTCTTTCTGAATCCTATGAAGTAGCTCCTTTATCTTTATGTCTTCAGGTCCTACTCCCTCCATAGGAGAAATGCTTCCATGAAGTACGTGATATAAACCATTAAATTCTTTGGTTCTTTCCATGGCTACCATGTCCCTAGGGTCTTCTATAACACATATTACATCTCTTTTTCTTCTTTGACTGCTACATATAATACATGGGTCTTTATCTGTTAAATTGCTGCAAATACTACAGTATTTAATATTCTTCTTTGCATACACTATTGATTTCGCAAGATTCGTTGCATCTTCGTTATTCATATCCAGTACGTGGAAGGCTAATCTTTGGGCAGTTTTTTTGCCAATTCCAGGTAGCTTCGAAAACTCTTCAATTAGCTTGGCCACAGGTATAGGAAAGTATTCCATGTT
Source organism: Thermohalobacteraceae bacterium (assembly GCA_030625765.1). GTDB lineage: Bacteria > Bacillota > Clostridia > Tissierellales > VENL01 > DAOUQG01. The sequence goes on from DAOUQG010000149.1 coordinate 3,570, forward strand.
TTCACGTCCTTAAATTGCTCAGTCTCTTTAGAATAATCCTGGTATATTCATTCCTCCAGTAATCTTTGCCATCTCGGATGTAACCATTTCATCTGCTTTTCTAAGAGCTTCATTAGTAGCTGCTAAGATTAAATCCTGTAGCATTTCAACATCGTCAGGATCAACAGCATCAGGGTCTATGATAACTTCAATTATCTCTTTTTTACCACTAGCTTTAACTGTCACAACTCCACCACCAGCACTAGCTTCTACTTCTCTTTCTTCTAGCTGCTTTTGCATATCTGCCATTTGTTTTTGCATTTTTTGCACCTGTTTCATCATTCCACCCATGTTTCCCATTCCTTTTGGAAAATTACCTCTTGCCATATATATCATCCTCCTTAAATATTTTAAAGTTTGTTTATATTTTCTTTAAATTTACCAACACTACTCAATTTCAACCAGTTCTTCTCCAAAAACGCTTTTCACATTTTTGATTAATTCATTGTTTAAGTCATTATTACCTTGTTTTTTAGCAGAGATTTCTTCACTACTCATTATGAATTTTATATCAATGTCTGTATTTAAATACTTATTAATAAACCCTTGAACATATTCTTTATTCTGCTGTTTGTCTATAGCATCCTTATGAAATCCAAAACCCTCTTCATATGAAATTATCAATGTATTTTTGTCAAAATCTATGGGTTTTCCTTCCATCAATAAAGCATGAATACTAATCCTATCTTTCTTAATATACTTCAATATAACTGTCCAATTACTGAGTATTTTATCCAAAGTTACTTCTTGTTTTCCAGTAGCAGCTTCGCATATATTTTGATCAGGTTTATCTATAGGACAATCTTTATCTTTTGAAATCCTTTCTCTCAAACAACTATTACTGTCTTTTTTACTATTTAACCCCGACAATTTTGTTTTAGAAGGAGATTTATTCTCATTAGAATCAGGTAGAGATTCTTTCTCATCTTTTGTTATAATAGATATTTGACCGACACTTATTGCTCTTTCTAATTCATCCAACCTATGGGCTAGACCTTCAACAGATAAATCCGCAGTGCCGCTAGCTAATTTGATAATGCTAATTTCTAATACAATCCTAGGCTGCGATGACCATTTACTCTGATTTTCTGCTTCTGATAATATATTTATACATCTAATAATATTTGTTATGCTTATGTCTTTGGCTTGCTTGTTTAGGTCCTCAATAAACTCCTTTGATCCTTCTACTATGTTTTCAACGTCTGAAGTAGATTTAACTATCATTAGATTTCTAAAATGTTGTATTAGGTCCTTGATAAATTGATTGACATCTTTCCCATATTGAACAACTTCACTTATTAACTTAAGAGCTTCGTTTACATCTCTATCTATAATATGCTGTGAAATGTTGAATATAGTTTCAGCATTCACTGTTCCCAATATAGATAAAACATTTTCATATGTTATTTTCCCATCTGTAAATGATACACATTGATCTAATATACTATGAGCATCTCTCAAGGCGCCATCTGCATTCTGAGCAATTAGGTACAAAGCTCTTTCCTCTACATCTACTTCAAGCTTTTCACATATGATTCTCATGTTTTCTATGATGTTTTTTATACCTATCCTCTTGAAGTCAAATCTTTGACATCTAGATTGTATTGTAGTTGGGAGTTTGTGTGGCTCAGTAGTTGCTAAAATAAACAAAAGATGTTTAGGCGGCTCTTCTAAAGTCTTTAATAGAGCATTAAAAGCTCCCTTTGATAGCATGTGAACCTCATCAACGATATACACCTTATATTTACTCTTAGATGGAGGATATTTTGCTTTTTCTCTCAAATCTCTAATATCCTCTACACTATTATTAGAAGCAGCATCCATTTCCACTACATCCATTATACTTTCATCAAGTATCCCTCTACAGATTTCACATTCATTACAGGGATTTCCATCATCATTATTTAGACAATTAACAGCTCTAGCGAATATCTTAGCTGCAGAGGTCTTCCCTGTACCTCTAATGCCTGTAAAAAGATACGCATGGGCTATATTATGTTTTTTTATTTGATTTGTTAATGTAGTCGTTATATGCTCCTGACCAAAAACCTCATCAAAGGATTTTGGTCTGAATTTCCTATATAAAGATTGATAAGACATTAAATCACCTTCAACTTTTTAGTAGCAATCTATAAGCATATTTTTAAATTTATAACTATATAGCAAATTTTGAAATAAGATATGGATGGCTCGATTGTATATATCTAAGTATTTACCGTATAACAAATATATTATAACAAATAAGATGACTTTCTACCAGAAATATTAGTTGTATGCTTTGGTCTCAAGATTGAAAAAAGACCGTTTGACGGTCTTTAGGATGCAACAGTCTTAGTTAATGCTATTTCTCTTAATACTTCTTCGTCCTTGTTAAATATTTCTATCATAGCATCAACAATTTTAGGGTGAAATTGTGTACCTTTATTACCTTTCAGCTCTTGAATGGCATCATTAAAGGTCATAGCTGTTTTATATGCTCTACTAGAAGTCATGGCATCAAAGGCATCAGCAACACCTATAATGCATGCTTCAATTGGTAATTCATCAATATTCTCATAATAGGGGTATCCCTTTAAATCATATCTTTTGTGATGATATTTTAAAGCATTCATAATAATCTCTGAGAATCCTACATTTCTTAAAATTCTATTACCTATCATTGGATGCTCTGTAATCAATTTATATTCTAATTCTGTAAGTTTCCCTGGTTTAGTAAGTATTTGATCACTTATACCAATCTTTCCTATATCATGCAATATCCCTGCTACTTCTATCTCTTCACAAAATTCCTTCGAAAGATTTGCATGCTCAGCTATCATTACTGCATATTTTGAAACCCTTAAGGAGTGTCCTTGTGTATATTTGTCCTTAGCTTCAACTGCAGCAGCTAAGGTTTTTATTGTCTTTATGTAGTTCTTCTTTAAATTCTGATATAAGTTTATATTTTCAATATTTGTAGCTATTGCGTTGCATAGTGAAGTAATAATGCTGGTATCACTCTCACTAAATTGTTCTTTAGTAGAAACAGTTAAGGTTCCAACAATATTTCCTCTAACTTTTAAGGGAAAAATCTTTGAATAATTTGCAACGTCTGACTCTAGAACATTTTTATTAAATGGCGTTATAAACTCTCGATCGTTAACATTAAACTCAATTATCTCACCAGTCCTTATGACTTCACCCATTACATCATCATCTAGAGAAATACCCCTATTGATTATTGAATGTGATAATTGACCTGCATACCCCATTAACTCAAGATTATTATTTTCCTCAAGAAGCCTTATGGAACACAATGGTATTTCGAGCATTGAGGATATATCATCAACACAGTTTTGAAGCATGCTTTTTAATTCCATAGTATTATTCAAGGTCATACTTATTTTATTTATTGTTAGAAGCTCACGATTCCTTTTCAAAATCTCCTTTTCCATTTGAACCCTTTTTGTAACATCCCGAGCTACTCCTTGAATTCCAATAAATTGCTGGTTTTCATAAATATCTTTACTATTAATTTCAAATAAAATGATTTTTCCATCCTTAGATTTAAACTTAACAACCTGACTTTTATTATAATTCTCAGTAGTTTTTGTACTTCTTCCCCAATCACTTATTCCTTCACATACATGTTCTAAAGATTTTATATCCTTAGCCATGAAATATTCTTTCTTATATCCTAATATCTTCTCTACTTGATCATTTACAAAGGTTACTTTGAATTCTGAATCTATAACAAAAACCATATCGTGCATATTTTCAATAAGTACTCGATATTTGGTTTCAGACTCATTTAACTGGTCTGTGGTTGCCTGAAGCTGCTCATAGGACGCTTCTAGTTCAATATTCATTTCCTGTAATTGGTCATTGTTCATTAATAGCTCATTTGTCGTATTTTTCAATTTATCATAGGATTCTTTAAGCTTCATAGCCATTTCATTAAAAGCATTGGACAGCTGTCCAAATTCATCATTTCTATGGATTTCTATTCTATAATCATAATTACCTTTTTGTAGCTCAATGGTACCGTTTTTCAATTTTTCCACTGATTGTGAGAACACTCGAGAAAAGAATAATGAAGCTAAAATTATTAAAACTCCACCAATTGTCATTGCAAAAATAAATGAATTCATGATATCGTTTAACTGCTGCTGAATAATGTTACTGTTCACTATAGAAAGTACCTGCCAGTCGATTGAAGGTATTGTATTATATACACCTAAAT
>DAOUQG010000162.1 GCA_030625765.1 Thermohalobacteraceae bacterium
AAGCCTTTAGTATCTTCTAGTCCAAACAATGGGTCTAGTTTTTTATTATTTTTCACGGAATATTCTTTTACAAACTTTATGAGCTTATCAAAAGCAGAAGGTTTATTTTCAAAAGTAATTTCACCTAAAACTTGACTAAAGCAGTCAATGATAACTGCTGTATGCGTGTGTTTATGCATATCAATACCTATAAATGCACTATTTCGCTTCTTATATAAAGATATTTTTACCAACTCCTTTTTTGGTTTCATCTATCGGCAATATGTCGGCAACCTCAGCTTGTGAGCCTTCTGTTTTGTAAAAACAGGGCAAGGGGACGAAAACCTATTCATATTCTCCAAAGACGGAATAGAAAACAAAATTAACTTATACTATAATTAGAAAACGTTAATATTAATCCAAGTAAGAAACAGCTGTAAGCTGTTCTTTACTTGGACATCTGCCATACCTTTTGAAAGCCTTTGTTCTGCATGATAGCATCAGAAACAACAGCTTGGTCATAATCATTTTTAATAACTCTCTTTTGGATACTCTCAAAAACCATTTTACTCGGTCTTACAATGAGCTTTTGAAGAAGTCCGTTGTCCAAATTTTTTTCCCATACTACAACATCACGATTAGCAAAGTATAATTTTAAAGCCTTTTCAATAACAGCATTAGCACCATTAAGTCCTTCAATTGAAGCTTGTTTTTTAGCCTTAGAAACTAGCTCACTATCTAAAGTAGTTGAAAATCTAACTTTACACATACAAACACCTCCATTAATCTTCTAAAATCTTTATAGTCATACAACCTTGTTCTTCACTAACTTCAACCTTGCTACCAATATCAAAACCTAACTTTTCAAGCCATTTACCTTGAAGTCTAATAGATGGTACAACTACACAAACACCTTCTCTATTTGTGTAGTTTGAAAAGCCTGTAAATTTAAGTATTCTTGGCATGACAAAACCCCTTTCAAATGAATTTGAAAGGAAAATCAAAAGGATAGACCTACACTTGAGAACTGAAACCAGATAATGTATAATAGATAAAAGGTTGCTGTGACAGCTAATGCTGTACGTGTAGGTAGTACTAGTACCTGCATGTGCTTGAAAGTGCTACCAACACTTTCAAGACATGGCGACCTTCTTAATTTTCCTAGAAATATGTAATTATAACTATTTTGAATACCAGTAAATCTTATGTCTAATCAAATGCAACTCAATAAACACGTTCAAAAAAAACTTCAAGGTTAAAACAGCAATAACAATAAAGAACCTCAACAACTGCAAAGCAGTTGAAAAAAAAGTATTCAAAATCTTTCCCCCCTCCATTTTTTAAAAGCATTTTACTTAACTTGTATTTAGATTTGTTGCTTGACAAAATGTTGATTTAACCGCATGTAAAGAGAGTTGTCAACAATTATTTTTTAAAATGAGTATTGTTTTACTTTCTATTTTCTTTTATCAAAAAAAATAAAAAACTATATATTAATGCAGTTATCTAACATCAATACATAGCCAAAATTAATTATCTATTTCATTAAGCCTTATTCAATACTAGCTAAAATAACAAAGAAAAAAATATATATTCTCTTGAATTATTTTATTAGAAATTTGCTTTATTTATGATACAGTTTCACTGTATCGAATTTAAGTGATTATATTTATTATGGTATTCTTTCATAACATCGTTTCTTATAAAAATATTCTCGGGGTTACCAATTAATTGATAAAATAGTGACTCTGGAAAATAACCGTTTGATTTTATTACTGAATCAAAGTGTTTACCAATACCATCTCTATCTGCAATTTCATGTAATATTTTTATTGTGTCTTCATAAGTATGAGTACTTCTTAATCTTCCAACTGAATCAATGTTCTTAAATTCTGCTTGTGGGAATAATCCATTACGCTTTTTAGTATTTGCCCATTTCTCTAATTTAGAAGATGAAGCAAGTATTTCATGAATAGCATTAGTACATACTACATGACACCAAATTTCATCTAATGTTCGCATATGACTCCAACCATTACGCACTTCTATAATATCAACAAACAATCGAACAATTAATGTTGCATTTCTACGTACATCAACAGGTATAAAAGTTCCTAAAACCGCCTTTGCTCCTGCACGAATAAACATATCACCTACACAAACAACACCTCTGCCTCTTGGCATAACATGACAAGCACTTAATAAAACAACTGGAGGCACTCTAATATCATTATCAGATGCCATCCATACTTCTTTTCCTATAACCAAACTTGCCATATTACTCTCAACATTATACTTACCATGTGCAGATACTAACAAAACTTTTGCATCATGATGTTTTTTTAGCATACACTTAAATTCATTTACTGATGAAATTTCTTCAACAACTAATTCCATATTGTTAACGTTCTTTATCATTTTTCTTAGTATATCAGTTAATCTATCACAAACTCCTCTTATCTTATCTGTTTTCTCAATACACTCTGCAATAATGACCTTACATTTTTCACCTAAGTAAACTTGATTTTGCTTTCCCATCTCATATTGAAATGCCTTAGTTAACGGAGTTAGTGGCTTGTATGTGATAGGTTTTATACAACATAAAGGAGCAGAACATCCAGGTAAAATTGCAAGTCCTACAGGAAAATCAGAAAAAACTGTTATTTGTGAAACACTATTAATAATATCAATATTAAATTGCCTTAACTTATTATTCATCAATTTTCCTAATCTTCTTAGTGTACGTAATACAAAATTACTATTTATTTTATATGCGTCTTTGCAATGTTCTTCCAAAGTTGCTAATTCAGTAAACATTTCTTGTGAAACACTATCAATATTTATATACATAGCATTTTTGGCTAATGCACGATGTAATCCTAGTATATTAATGATTTCTTTTTCGTCATCAGGCAATTCTTTTATTCTACCACTTTTTTTTATTTGATGTGACATAATTCCTGACATTGTAACAACAAGAGGTACACCATTAAAATTAGGATTTTCAATTAAAACCTTTTCTGTTTTATTTTTGAAGTGTAAGTTTTTGTTAGAGTAGGCGTTATATGTATCTATTATTCTTTTTCTCATTGCCAATACATACATGTTAGAGTTATTGCATAAACTTATTTCTTTTATTTCTTCAATAATCTGATGTGTATATCCTAATTGGTTAGCCAGTGGAATTAACGGTAAAATATTCCTTTCGTTTTGTGTTGTTAATCTAAAACTATTCTCAACTACACATTGCTTTATATCTTTATCAAATCCATGTATATAATTGCTCAATTTATTCCAGTGATTATGCAATAATTCAGATGATAATTCAGAAATTTTTACAATGTTTAACACACTTTTCGAAATAGTATTATCATTTGCAACATCATCATAAATTTTATCTTCACAAATAATTAACGTAGGATTTACAATGTTTCTGTTTATAATATTCTGTAATTCTATATTGTTTTTACAATATGGAATGGGAATAATATTATGTGGTTCATCATGACTACGAAGTACTAGCTCGATATCCATTTCTAAAACATCAAATCCCATTCTTGGTAAATGTAAAATATACCATAATGCAGGAATAATTGCATCTAAATTTCTATCCCATATATGTGTAGTTTGTGCAAATCTTATTTCATCAAAATTATGAACTATGGGTTGATAATCATTTACTAAATGTTCTTCGCTAAAAAAAACATAATAATTGAATATAAAAAATCTATACGTGTCTAGGTTTTTCATAGCCTATCTCTCCTTTACATTCCCATTATTAGCCTTTTGTACCTTTAATCATAGCAATAAATTATTGGTGCCAATACTGATAATAGGAACAAAATCCCTAATTTATTTTCAAACTAGCCCTAATTCGTAATTTGTCTATAACTTGATTAAATATATCTATTGTAATCAACTTTCTATAATTTCAAAGATTAATATTCTTCTATAAGATTAAATGAACAATTAGGAAAAATTCAACCATCTTTTCTATACAAAATAATACTTATGAATAGTATTGCAATTTAATTTATTTACGTCATTTACTCAAACTTCTTTTATAATTTTCATAATAAACAATATCTCGATATACACTTTTTGTTGCAAATGTAAGTGGCTCTTTTTTGAATAACAAATAATCTTCGAATAATATTTCATCTATTCTTTCATTACACATATTTTCAAAATTCCAACATAGCCTAAATATTTGTTTGCTTTTGTTATTCAAAATATTAAATACACTCTCTGATTCATACTTTTCCTTAAGTTTTAGCATCTTAATATAATTATCAATCTCTTCATTACAAGTACTTCTTAAAATAACCTTTTTATTTGTATTATCTAAATCAAAAATAATCTCATCACCAATTTGCTTTTTAAATGGAGAAGTAATAGGAATGTAATAATCTATACTTTTACCATGTGATCCATTACACCCATAACAAGCACTAATTAAATTATTAGGATGCATAGCAAGAAATGGATATTTGTCTTTTGGCATATAATGTTCTATAATTACATTTCCATCACTGGTAATAGTATCTATATCACAATAAGGGCAAATTGACATATCATTTTCTTTTTTAAAATTGTGATGAAACTCTAGTCTATTATAATTACTGAATTGACTATTTATTTCATGCCATATCCTTTTGTCTGTAAAAAAAGTCTGATAAAAAAACCTAGAAAAAATAGTTTTATATATTTCATCCACATATTCAAAAACTATATTATAATTCATATCATCAAGACTTTTTGTCTGTTTTTGATAAATGTTATACTGATTAATTAAATATAATAAATCTTTTTTCTTTAGTTCTTCTATGTAATTTTCAATCTTTTTACCATCTTTTTTTATAGATATTACTACCTTAAGCAATTCTTTGCTATCATCAAATATAAACTCATTTGAATTCAAATAATTACTAAACAAAAGAAATTTATTTTCTTTTAATTTATAATTCAATATTTCTTTCATAAATGGATCAATAAGTTTTTTTCTAAACTCATTTAAATATCTTTTATTCTTTTCGTTGGTTACTTTCCACATTTATTTCTCCAATCGCAATTAATTTTTTAAATAATAGAACTTTTACATATGATTCTCCTATATTATCAAAAAATTTTCTAAGTTTATTTTTATCGTTACTATTTATAATATCGAAAATTATCTCCTCCACATAATTATCTTTAATTCTGCCATCTGATAACATGTTGACAACAATACTTTCATCTGCTAACAAAGTATTTATCTCTGGTTGTTTAACACCTTCTCTTTCTAAGATTACTATTTGTTCTGAAAATAGATTATTAATAAAAGAATAATTATGACTACTTAATATTAGATGAGATGAATAGCCCTTGAGTAATAATATAAAGATGGATATTAAATGTTTAACCCACAAATAATTTAAATGCACTTCTGGTTCTTCAATTATTATTATAGAATCATTTTCTATATTATTAAGAATAAAAAAAAGCCTCCCCAATATCATTTTTTCTCCAGTACTCATGTATTTCATAGAATACTCTACTTCTCTAGTTATATATACATCATTAAAATAAAAGCACTTATTCTTTATTAATATTTCAAGGATATCTTTATTGATACTGCTGTATTCCAAAAATCCTTTTATATTGAACTTCATGCTAAAATCATCTTCTGAATCGCCAACAATATATTTTTCGAAAATTTCTCCATTCAAAATAGATAAAAGATTATTCTTAGTATTTTTTATACCTTTTTCTTCTAACAGATTAGTCAAATCTGATTTAACTTGAGAATATTTTTCATATATCTGATTATCTGCTTCATCTTCTGTAGGTGATGGTATTGTATACCATATATCTACATATTCGCAAAAATGTATATCAATATTATCAAAAGCCTGTTTTAAATGCTTATCACTTGAAAAATATTTTTCATAAACTCTATATATTCCTAAAGATAAATCTAATCCAAATGATGATTTTATATAGTACTCAGTATTAAACTTAACAAGACGATCACATATTAACCTACTATGATAATCAATATCATATTATTTATCAAATCCAGATACTATTACTTTTCCAGGTAAAAATTCCTTAATTTCTTCATATGTTATATCTTCTATCTCTAAATCAGTTTGGTAATAATATCTTGAATAAATATTTTTCCCCTTGACTCGACTCATTTCTAGAAGTAATTTTTTCTCATCTCTATTAATTTTGACAAAAACATTTCCATTTTCTTTTTCTATACATATAATATTGCTATTTATTTCATATACTAGTTTAAAATCTGAAGGTATTTCGCACTGATTTCGCTGTAAATATCTAAATATGTTTGTTATCATACTTAATATTGTTGTTTTTCCACTACCATTACTACCTATAATTGCTGTTACATTTAAATCGTTATAAATACTTTCTATAAGTTCATTGTACTCATGATAATTAAATCTAATGTTTTGCTCAGCAAATTTCTTATATTTTTCAATGTACAATTCCAGTACTCTCATTATTTCACCTTTCTAAATCATATTATTTTTCTACTTTATATTTACATTATACAGCTCAATTATTTCATTTGTACCAACAAGCCTAATTCCTATTCTTTCATACATTACAGAATCTGTTCTACAAATATTAAATTAAAGTATATTTCTTTCTCTATTCAACCACCTAATATTGACAATAGTTGCAAAATATAAAATTTCATAAGTACTTATTAAAGTAGATATAGTTACTATTTCGTTGATAATAGCTAATACATACTAGCTATAAATATTATAACAAAACTTGGTACTATTACCAAATATAATAAATATATTTTTTCATGCTATTTACTAAAAAATTACAACTTTCGATTATTTGACATATGCTAAAGTAAGTAAAACAAGGCGGATTGAAAAATGAAGTGCAACATAGTAGGAATGGCTAAAAAGGGTTAAAAAAATCCATTAAGTCAACACTCCAAATGTAATCACCACAAAACAAAAGGAGAGTTGAAATAATGGATTCTAATAAAAG
>DAOUQG010000165.1 GCA_030625765.1 Thermohalobacteraceae bacterium
TTTTTATACATATATGTATAAAAAAAGAGAATCGGTAATTTGAGATATAATTCAATAAGAAAAAAGGAGATTTAAAAGATTTATTGAATTATTTCTTAACATGGATAATTACAAATAAAGTAAAAATTCCTGATTTAGGGGGGGTAAAAATGGATATAACAAAGAAGGTTACTGAACTTTTAAGTAGTCAAAAAGATATTTTAAAACAATATGAAAGCCTCATACAAGATTTAAATGTTGACGAAGCAATAAACGAAAAATTGAAATTAGAAAAAGAATTAACACGGTATAGAGAGCAATTAGAAATATTAATAAAGGAACAGGCAAATTTAAACGAAGAAAATACGAGCTTAAAATTGGCTTTAAGAGAGCAAATTATATCTGAAAAAAGAAATATCTTAGGTGTTTCAAGAAAGAAAATAGATATATACTTCAATGATGAAATTAATAAAAAAAGTAATAAATTAGAGCTATTAGAATTATCAGCACAAAAAAAACTTAATAAAATCAAAGAAATAGCTGAAAAGAATTTAGATGAAGGAAAAAAAGAATTTATTATCAAAATAGATAAATTTAACAGGGAACTAGAAGAAAGAATTGCATCTAGAAAAGAAAAACTTCAAGTAGAAAAAGAAAAGATTCTTAATCAGATAAAAAGAGAGTATCAAGAGCTTAAGGTGGATGAGATTAGTAGTGAAGTTCTTGAAAGAAAGAGGAAAAATAATGACATTGAAGTTAAAATAGGACTAAATTGGGTTAATAAAGCTGGGGTAATTATATTATTATTAGGAATAATTACAGCAATGAGATATACTTATTCAACATGGTTTAATGAATATATGAAGGGTATTTCGGGATTCGTTTTAGGAGCACTCTTACTTGGTATAGGAGAATGGTTAACCAAGAAGGACAAAAGCCTATTTGCACTAGGTCTTAGCGGGGGTGGAATTGGGACATTATACTTGTCTGTATTTAGTAGTTATTTCATATTAGAGATAATAAGTATGCCATTAAGCATATTAATATCGATATTAGTGACTCTTGTATCATTAGTATTATCACAAAGATATAAGTCTATGACTATATGTGGTCTATCACTTATAGGCGGGTACCTTCCATTTTTTTCTTATGTATTTTCCGAAGGGTTATCAGTAGAAGCAGTATATGTATCTATGGGATATTTATGCATTTTAAATTTACTGGTGCTAGGGATCTCGCAAGGTAGAAGATGGGTATATATAAAATATTTAAGTTTTTTCTTAAATACTCCATGTTTGATATATTTAACGTTAGAATCACCCAATAAAATTATCAGTATATGCTATGCGTTAACGATATTTATCATGTATTTAGCAATTACACTTGTTTATCCTATGATAGAAAAAGTAAGACTTAAGATATATGATGTTATTCTATTAGGGTTAAATACATTTATTAATTGTATGCTTGTGTATATATTATTTGATATTGCAGAATATGAGGGTTACAAGGGCTTATTAGCACTTATATATGCTGTAACTTATCTATTCTTAGGACAGCTCATTAATAAAACTGCTTCTCAGGAAAAAAATATAGTGGCATTGTTTTATATAACATCTTTAACATTTAGTATTTTAATAGTACCTTTTCAATTTGGTGTAGATTGGATATCATTAGGATGGTTAATTGAAGGATTATTATTTATATCTTATGCAGTAAAATATAAAGCTAAAAAAATAGAATTAAGTGGATGGATTATTCTAGCATTATGTACTATAGGTTTTATTCTTATAGATTTACCTCAATTGTGGAATTTTGAACATTCTGTATTTAGATATTCTGCATTAACTGGAGGCTTCATCTTTGTACTTTCATTATATGCTAAGAAATTAAAAGAGAGTGAACTTTTTAGATATACAATGAAAGGAAAGCTACTTACATATTATAAGTATTTTTCTGTTATAAATACTTGGATATATATGATGTGGCTAATTACACAAGTTTATAATAGATATATCAATTTCGATCAGTATGATAATTTTTATCTCGTAGTTTCTTTAGCGTTAATAACAGGATTATATGCATATTTAATTTCCAAAATTACCGTTCTACAAGATAAAGTAATAAAAGGAATGTCTATAAGTCTTTATGTCCTTATTGATTTACTAGGCTTCAGTATGAATTTTTTATCTATTGGTGGCGATACATATACAGCTTATAAGATTTTGTCAATAGTTATATTGATACTTTACAACATTTTTATATTCTTTAATATCAAAGAGCTTATTGTTAAGCTAATCACCAACAGATATATTAGTATAGAGGTTTATCCGATTCCTTTAGCTATATATATTTTAGGTTCATCCACAGGACTATTAGTTAAACAATTTGATTTAGGAAATATCAACCTAATAATTAGTATTCTCTTTATAGTAATGTCATTTGTTTATATCGTTCTTGGATTTAAGAAGAAGTATGTAGTTTTAAGAAGGTTTGGTCTTGGACTTTCTATTATATCTACAGGAAAATTGTTTGTTTTTGACCTAGCTTTCTTAAATACAGCAGGTAAAATTATTGCATATTTATGTTTTGGCTTAGTTTTGATTGGGATATCATATATATACCATATACTTAGGAATAATATTGAAGAAAAGAAGGTTAACATGATATGAAAAAATAACTATAATATTAATAGATATATTAGTTTTTTTCAGCTTAATTGTTATTGTGAAGATAAACTTGATAGGTGGAAGTATTTAAGGAAATTCATTTGTAGTTAATGATAATAACGAGTTTATACAATTGTAATAGTAATTTTAAAGACTCTAGTTTTCAGGGGTCTTTAATTTTTCAGTATATGTTATGGATAATCTCATGAGTAATGGGTAAATTTTCGAATTTTGACCGCTTTTTTAGAGGATAACTATTATTTAACATAGAAACTATTAAATGAATAATATTAGGCAATAGTTTTTGAATCTTTTTACAAATTATCAGAATTTAAAATGAGGTGATATTATGCTTATTAAAACAGAAAAATCTCAAGCTATAATTGATTTCTTAAATACAGACCTACTGATAAATCAAAATATTATTGGAATCTTAGAGAATGTGCCTAAAGCTCATATATATGTAGATGATATTAACAATCCAAAAGGTGTATTCGTCGAAAAGGGTTATATGCATTATATTTATACAAAAGAAGACAGCTTTATAGAGGAGGTATGTGATACTTTCTTTAAGGAAGGTTTTTATGGATTTTCAGGAGTAGAGAAATCTATTGCTGAAAAGATTAAAAGTAAGTTTGAACTTCACTGGGAAAATCCATGTACTTTACTATATTTGCCAAAAGATAAGCTTGATTTGAGTCTAATTAAAAGTCCTGTAGGAAGTATAGTCATAGATGATGCTGAAACTGTAGATAAATATTATGAATATAGAGATGATGGAAGTATAGAGAGAATTAAAGATGACATAAGGAATAGACCTTCTTCAGCTGTGTACATAGATGGCAAAATTGCTAGCTGGGTACTTATACATGATGATAACTCAATGGGGATTATGTATACTAAAGAAGAACATAGGAAAAAAGGATACGCAATAGATGTTTCGATTGATTTAGCATCTAAAATTATTGACCAAGGGAAAATACCGTATATACAAATAGTTGAGGGAAATTATAAGTCAATCGGACTTAGCGAGAGATGTGGCTTTGAGAGATGTGGTGATGTCGTTTGGTTTGGCATTATTGCAGGTATACCGAAAGAAATCAAAGACGAAAATGATAAAAGTAGAGAGCAATTCATTAAAAGCTTTAATAATGATGAGAAAATAGAATATTTTATTAATGATTCTAACTATCATGCGGTGTACCAACATTTAATCAATTTTAAAGAGAATAGCTGCATAAATAATAAACTGAAAGACTTTGAGCTTAAACAGGTTATTGATACGCAAATGGCAGAAACATGGTGTGATATCGTATGTAAAGGATATGAAATTCCAAAAGAACATGAAGAGAGTACAAAAAAAATGCTCCTAGAAATGACTCAGAGAAAAGATAGTAAGTATAAGCTATTTATTGGCATGCTAAATAGAGAACCAGTTTCATCATCAGCTATGCTTGAATTTCATGAATGGGCAAGTGGAGTATATTTCTTAACTACATTACCATACTTAAGAAATCAAGGTATAGTTATTAATACGTTAACTGAGACATTAGATGCTGCAACGAAACATGATATAGGTTTAATTTTTACTCAAGCTACTGATGAAAATGTTTGTTTATTTAAAGAATGTGGGTTTAAAGAAAGTCATAAAAGGGGTAAAAGTGAATAGTATTTATTCATTATTACATTAATCAATTACTATATTTTTTATAGAATAATACTATTAATGATATTCACTCATTATAGAGTAGTATTAGATGAAAAATTAGGGGGAAATTTATATGAAGGACATTGATATTTTAATTAAAAACTTAGCAACAAGAAATATTGAAGCGTTCTTTTTTGAGAATCTAGAGGAAGCTAAAGAAGCAATATTAAAAATAATTCCAATAGACGCAGTTGTAGGTATAGGAAATTCTCGAACACTTAAGGACATGAATATTTCAAAGGAACTAAGTGAAAGAGGAAATAAGGTTTATGACAAGACCTATGCAAAGGATAAAGAAGAAGTAAAGCAATTGAAGAAAAAATCTTTACTCACAGATTGGTATCTTTCTAGCTCTAATGCAATATCAATGGAAGGTCATATAGTAAACATTGACCATAGTGGTAACAGAGTAGCAGCTTTAACGTATGGACCTGACCAAGTAATTGTTGTTATTGGTACAAATAAGATTACAGATACACTAGATGAAGCAAAAAAAAGAGCTAGAAATCACTCTGCTCCATTAAATGCTAAGAGAGCAGGGTATAATCCACCATGCTTACAATTAAAAAAATGTGTTGATTGTAAAACTAGAGATAGAGTATGCTATTATTTTTCAGTTATTGAAGGACAATATGAGCCTGATAGAATGAAGGTATTCATAGTTTGTGAAGAGTTAGGATTTTAGATTAAGAGATTCACATAAATATTATAACTATGATATAATTCATAAAAAATTGAACATGATATTACTAGATGCATAGAAATTGACTTAAAAATATGATATATTAATTAAATATATAGTAAGTAAATCAATCTGAAAAATCAGCGAAGAAAGGATGTATAAAATGAGTGATAAGCCTACTTCATCAAATTTTATTAGAAATATTGTGATTGATGATTTAGAATCAGGAAAACATAATGAAATAATAACACGTTTCCCACCAGAACCAAATGGATATTTACATATAGGTCATGCAAAAGCTATTACAGTAAGTTTTGAATTAGCAGACGAATTTGGTGGCAGAACAAATCTACGTTTTGATGATACAAATCCAGTAAAAGAGGATGAAAAGTTTGTTGAAGCTATTAGTGAAGATATCAAATGGTTAGGATTTGACTGGGAGAACCTGTTTTTTGCATCTAACTATTTTGAAGAGATGTATAATCGTGCAGTGCGTTTAATTAAAAAAGGGAAGGCTTTTGTTGATGACTTATCAGCTGAAGAAATAAGAGAATATAGAGGGACTTTAACAGAACCAGGCAAAAATAGTCCATATAGAAACAGGACAGTTGAAGAAAACCTTGATTTATTTGAACGTATGCGTAATGGGGAGTTTAAAGATGGGGAAAAGGTTTTAAGAGCTAAAATTGATATGTCTTCACCAAATATAAATATGAGAGACCCAGTAATTTATCGTATTGCTCATGTTTCTCATCACAATACAGGGGATAAATGGTGTATATATCCGATGTATGATTTTGCTCATCCTCTTGAAGATGCAATAGAAGGAATAACACATTCACTTTGCTCAATTGAGTTTCAAGATCACAGGCCATTATATGACTGGTTTGTAAGAGAATGTGAAATGGAAAGCATACCAAGACAGATCGAATTTGCAAGACTAGAGCTAACAAATACAATAATGAGTAAGAGATATATAAAACAATTGATAGATGAAAATTATGTAGATGGGTGGGATGATCCTCGCTTGCCAACTATTAGAGGATTAAGAAGAAAAGGCTATACTCCAGAAGCTATACGAAATTTTTGTAGAGAGATAGGCGTAGCTAAAAACCCAAGTGTTGTAGACATTCAAATGCTTGAGCATTTTGTAAGAGAAGATTTGAAGACTAAGGCTCCTAGAACTATGGCAGTATTAAGACCATTAAAGGTTGTTATTACAAATTATCCAGAAGATAAGGTTGAGATGCTAGAAGCTGAGAACAATCAAGACAATCCAGAAATGGGTAAACGTACGATTCCATTCTCTAGAGAGATATATATTGAGCAAGAAGATTTCATGGAAAATCCACCCAAGAAATATTTTAGACTTTTCCCAGGAAATGAAGTTAGATTAAAGAATGCTTATTTTATAAAATGTCATGATGTAATTAAAGATGAGAATGGTGATGTAGCAGAAATACACTGTACTTATGACCCAGAAACAAAGAGCGGAACTGGATTCAAGGGAAGAAAGGTTAAAGGAACTCTTCATTGGGTAGATGCTAAACATGCTATTCCAGCTCAAATTAGATTATATAATCATTTAATATCAGATGAAGGAAAAGAAGAAGGAAAATCATTCCTTAATCGTATAAACCCACATTCTTTAGAAATATTAGAAGGATTTGTAGAACCAAACATGAAGGAAGCAAAGCCTCAAGATAAATTCCAGTTCTATAGACATGGATATTTCAATGTAGACCCTAAGTATAGTACTAATGATAAAATTGTGTTTAATAGGATTGTGTCTCT
>DAOUQG010000224.1 GCA_030625765.1 Thermohalobacteraceae bacterium
GCATAGCCTAATAATGTTTGCATCAACATCTCCATTATTGCAGGTAACGCCAGTTTAAATGTTCTTTTATTTAAATTACTCTCCAACATATCTGTATTAATGTTGTTTTTACTTGAAACTGCAATTTTTTCAGCCATGCTACAACCACCTCACTCATTATTTTAAGTAAACTGACTTGAAAATTTATCATTCATATTTATTTAGGAATACTAAATATTCTATCCTACTATGTTGCATGAGTCAATCATCTAAAATAACAATAATTATTAAATTATGTTAATATTTACAATACACAAATACAGTACATCAATGATGCACTGTATTTATATATAATCCTAATAAAACTTTTTTCTTCACTTCAACAAACAAAAATATTATTATTACAATATTATATTTCAATTAAATACATAGCTTTATCTACCTCTTTATATGCATCCTCGCTATCATACCATTCGTTTCTATAGTTCAAGCAATTGCAAATATATTCTATACTACCAACTTTTCCCCTTTTTCTATAATGAACATGACCCATAATTGCATACTTCACATTATATTCCTTAATGAGATTCTTATATTTTTTACTTCCAAGAAAAGCATTAAAATACTTCCATATTTCTCTTGATTCATGAACAATAAAAGCTTCATGAATAACCATATGAGTAACAAAAATGATTTTTTTGTCCTTCACTTGTTCTAATCTTTCCTTTAACATATTATAAAACCTATCATTTACTTCAATATCCGTCATTTCCCAGTCTACATAATTCTTATCCTGCCATGTTCTTTCAAATGCTTTTCCCTTACAAAAGTCAGCAATCTCGTACTCATCTGACCCAAATGAATAGTCGTACCAACCTATATCTCCTACAAACGCCCAATCTCCTATTACGATATTTTTTCTTGAAAGATTCCCTTTATATTTTTTAAGTTCATTATAAATAAAATTGGTGTTCATATTTTGGTGCTTTTTATTCCAAATATCATGATTTCCTGGTACAAAAAGAATTCTAGCACTTGATTGCTTTTCAAACTCATTTAAAACGCTTAATGTTTTTCTATAGTCACTGGATATGTCGCCAGCAATGATTAATATTTCGATATTATTTTTTTCTACACATTTTAGAACTGCGTCCTCTACTCTATTATCCTCTTTATAGTTTACATCAACATGAATGTCTGATAATATTCCTATTTTCATATCATCTCTTTCCTTTACTATTATTTTTTGTTTAATCATAATTCGTAATGTAAATATTTGCATTAATTAACAAATTATATTACTAACCTTGTCAAGATTATATCATGTGCATTAACTATTAGAAATAAAAATTTTATTTGTTCTCAAACTTTTCATCAATATTAGTTAAAGTCAGCATTGTAAAAATATACATATTTGTGTAAAATAGAACTGTAATTTTTAAAAAAGGGGTGTCTAAATTTGAAAATATTAAAAGGACTATTCTTATCAATAGTAATCTTCTGTTTTTCTGTTTTATTAATATTAATACAAATAAATATTGCATTTGATAATACTTTTTTATCCTCCAATTATTTTAGCTCTAGCTTTGATGAAAATAATATTTCTACTACTCTCAAGGATTTTGCTGTTTATAAAATCCAAAATACTAATATACTCCCTATTGACGCTAAATATCCACAATCTAATAATAGAAACAATAATGTGATGTTAGATTTTAATATGAGTGATTTGGTACATAACTATTTGGATCAAGACTGGCTTGAAGAACAATTGTCTCTTATAGTAAAAGGTACACATGCATATTTAGTATCTGACACTACTACTCTTCCAATTATCGATATACAGCCAATCAAAGAAAGTTTTTTCGAGGGATTAGTAGATGAATTGATGAAACGTGAAGAAGTAAAAAATAGTCTAACTGCTATGTCAAAGGTTTTTAAGCTTTTAGATAAAGTAGATGCATCTACTATTTCAAACAATGAGCTAGTCAATAGAATTATGGATTTAGAAATAATAAATGACTATGGTATTGATAAAGATGTCGTCCAAAACATTATCACAATCTATAAAGAAAATAAAGATTGTGAAGCTGCTGATATTAATAAGCAAATAGTTTCAAAAATAATTAAAACTAAAATAAACTATAACGGACTACAAAATGAAATTGATTTAAATAATGTTGTAAATAAAATATTCAAAGATATAATAAATCCTTTTGAAACTTTTAGGAACTTATTTAAAACTAACAAAACAATAATCCTACAAACTCTTATTATTTTATGTGCTATACTTATTTTAATTATCTTTATTACATGCTTTAAGTTATATAGTTCTCTTAACTGGATATCCAGCGGTCTAGTGCTAAGTGGTTTAATTAGTATATTAATAGGTGTAATAGGTTCCTTTTTCCCACTTATTTCTAATGCTTTATATTATAATACTATCTATAAAGTTAGTTCAATTCAAGAAATTGAAAGTATAGTCTATATTAAGGATTGGATAAAAGCTTTTATTGATAAATATTTTACAACATTAATAATTCAAGGAGCTATATTAATCATCTTAGCTGTTATTATTTTCATAGTAGCTAAGATAATATCTAAAACCACAAGCAAAAAAAATACTTCTAATAAAACTGTAGGTCAAGCTTTAACTGATGGAAATGTAGCGGTTGCCTCAAAGACTATTTCTTTAGCAAGAAAAGCTTTTGTTTTAGTTGTAAGAACTGTAGCTGTATTCATTCTAATTGCATTAATATCATATGTGGTAACTCAAAAGTTAGATGATTTTTCAACAACTATTAATGATTGCAAAGCATCAATTGAACAAGTGAGCGATTATATTAAAAATATTGATATTTTAGAAATTCTTAAGGATATTATGATTGATGAACATTAATCTGTGTTGCTGTATTATAAAAGTCAGGTTTTTCTTAAACCTGACTTTTATAATAGTAAAAAAGATTTGCTTCTAATTATTAATGTTTCATTTAAAGCTATTTTTTTGTGCTATTATACCAATTGACTTTGATTTAGGTTCATAAGTACTTCCGATTAAATCGCTAAATACCATCTTAATAATGAATCCTGAGTCTTCAAGCATTTTTGTTATCTCTTCTAAGGTATAATGGCGTTGCCATAGTCTATAATCACTGATATCTCCGTTTTTTTCAATAATGATATGTTGATCTAGCCTAGTGTTACAACTTTGATAGTACAACCTTTGATGGAGTTCAATATATTCACAAGGTTTCCAAAAGCCGTTATCATGTCTTGTCCATTTTCTCCATTCTACATGAGTTTTCTCTGAATATGGCGTTTCAATATCAAATGCGAAATATCCATCCTTTACAAGCAAAGAATGTACTTTACTTAGAAGTTTTTTTGAATCATCTGGTGAGAAGCATGTGAAATCGTATAATACTAAAGTTGCAATATCAAACTCATCTTTATAGTCTAACCTTAAATAATCTCTATACAAATATTCTATATTCATACTATTGTTTTGTGCATATTTTTTTGCATAATCGATTGACCTTTTAGAAAAGTCTACTCCAGTTACTTGAAGTCCATGATTATAGAAATTAGTACAATATAAACCTGGTCCACATCCTAAATCTATCAATTTCATTTTTTTATCTAACTTTAAAAGATTAACTAACCAATCACAACTTTTCTTTATAGTTTCATGTTTTCTACTTGCTGCATCCCAATCAGGATTAAGATGAGCTTCTAACATATTTTTTGAAATATGTTCATCATCCCAAAAATGTCTCCTATCACTATATGAAAATACCTCTGGTCTTTGAGTTATCCTGAATAGATTTTCTAAATCAATATTTTTGTTATTTTTTAAGAGCTTCATACTTTTCCCTCCCTTTTTTTAATAAGTCACCTTTTCCATGTATTATAAAATACGATTTTGTCCATAGTTTTCCTTGAAATGTCTTTTGGTTCTTCATCTGAATATCCAATAGGCATTAAAAATAAGCATGACATATCATCTGGTAGTTTCAATATACTACTAGCTTTTTTAATGTCTAAATACCCTACCCAACATGCCCCCAATCCATGATTTATAGCAGTTAGAAACATCTGTGCACCTGGAATTAAAGGATTACAATTATTAAAAAAAGTACACATTTCCTTACGATTACCATACGCATTTAGGTATTTAATTAACTCATCACCATATCTAGCTTTATTAACAATGAGTCCAAAATTATCCTCTGGTAAACCCTTCAGGTCAGAATCAACATTTACACAAAATGCAATAACAGTTGGAGCAGTAGCAATCCAAAATTGTTCTCCAGCCGCTTCTGCAAGCTTTCCAATTATTTCTTTTTCTTTCACTACTCCGAAAAAGCAATTTTGAGCATTCCCTCCTGATGGAGCGAGTCTACCTGCTTCAAGTATTTCATTTAAGATATCATCAGGTATTAGATCCTCCTTAAATTTTCTTGTTGACCTTCTTTTTGCAATTACTTCCTTCAAATTCATAATGTCTCTCCTCTCTTTGAATTTTAGTTTTGTAGTTAACCTTTAGATAGTAAAACAACAAAAATAAAC
>DAOUQG010000234.1 GCA_030625765.1 Thermohalobacteraceae bacterium
TGGCTATAAATATAAACATGTCAAACGAAACGTCCCCGTGGCCTATGGCACTTACTAAGTGACTTACTCAAAATCAAAGATTTTGGTAATCTACTTATAGCTAAAGCTAAACATCGATGCTTAGGTAGGAGATTCTACTCCTACCTAAGTAGGGAAAGTTAAAACACCCACTTATAGAAGTGAGTGTCTAATGATTTTAGATTAATAAATTGATTCCTTTAAACTATTGAAAATCTCATTAATAAATGGAATGTAATATAAAATAGGAATGATTAAAGCTGGCAATAAATTTAAAGTCTTAATTTTTTTTATCTCTAAAATATTAATTCCTGTACTAAAAATCAATATACCACCTATTATTGAAACTTCTCCTAACATTGTAGGTGTAACAAAGGGAGAAATAAATTGTGCTGTAAAATATATAGTTCCTTGCCATATAAATAATACTAATGCCGATATAATTATTCCTATACCAAAAGTAGACGCTAAGATTAGTGATGTTATTCCATCAAGAAGAGCATTGGTAAACAATAAAGTATTATTTCCTTTTAATGCACTCTCTAAAGGACCTAAAATAGACATGGTACCTACGCAAAATAGTAAAACTGCAGTGATTAATCCCTCTATAAAGCTATTCTCTTTAACATTACTTTTTCTAAACTTTTCTCCTAATCCATTAACTTTACCTTCTATATCCAAAACTGCTCCAATAAATCCTCCCAATACAAGACTAATTATAAAAAGCAATGGCTCGCTACTCTGTGATATATTAGATACTATCCATGTAATCCCTAAAGAAATAGCAGCTAACCCTAAAGCTTGAGTTATGGTTGACTTATACTTTTCTTTTATACCTTTATTCAATAAAGCACCAGTAGAACTTCCAATGATAATAGCACCTACATTTACAATAGTCCCTATCATAACTCTAATCCCCTCCTAAAATAAGTATTAACATTATTAATACTTATTTTAAACCCTCCAGTTGATGGAGGGTCAATTCTTTTTAACTGGTATTTGTATTTCAGTAAGATAATCTTCCTTATTCTTTGATATAAACTCATTAATCATCGTTCTTTCTATAGAGTCTCCAATAATTTCATAATTGTTCTCTTCTAAATGATCTAATATTTTTTCATAATATTTTGCTGACTCACTGTGATTACCTCTATAATATATACAAGCATATTGTCCATATGGAAGTACGTCTGCTAATTGATTATAACAAGTACCTTCTTCTTCCAAAATAAATATTGAATTATATTCATGGTATTTCTTAATTAATATGTTATTCATTGATACAGTAAGACCCACTTTACCAATAATTATTGTGGACCTCCTATTAATCTTATTTTCTAGTTTTCTTAAACAAATTTCTAATTCATCTTCTGAGTTAATATCCTCTTTTAAACTAAATATCTTTCTTTCATTAATAGTCTTTATTATAACAGTTTCTAATTTACTTATTTCCCTAGCTTTTTTTATTTCTTTAATTCTATTATCCACTACATTTCTAATTGACTCTAGTTCCCTAATTTTATTCTCAGTAATCTCTTTTTGTTTTTCTAATTGTTCTAAAAAATAATCTATGTCACTAACTTCTAACAAGCTCTTTATTTCTTTAAGGGAAACACCTAACCCTTTCAAGTAATTTATAGTATTTAGATTTTCAAATTGCTCAGTTGAATAATATCTATATCCATTATTTTCATCTACTTCAATAGGTTTAAATAATTCTATTTCATCATAATATCTAAGAGTTTTTACTGGTATGTTATGTAATTTTGCCATTTGACCAATTGTAAATCTATTTTTCATTTAGGTTTCCTCCCTATTCTTAAAATAAAGTTTTTTTACTTAATATTAAGCTACAGAAAAAAGGGATGATCAAGCCTAATTTTAGTTAATGTACAAGCAAAATTATTAGATTTTAAAAACCACCGTCACTTATGGTAAGGTTCTCCCCTACTTATCCTAAATCCCCTATAAATTTGCTCCAATAGAATAAGCCTCATCAGTTGATGAGGGAAGGTCATTTTTGAAAAGGAAAGTTTATAGCTGCATTGGTTTAGAACTTCTTGTGATAATCCTAGAGAACCTCCAATTACAAATGTTATATCACTATGTCCTGTCAAAGCAAGATTGTCCAATTTATGTGAAAATTCTTCTGAGGATAGATTTTTGCCATCTATTGCTAGTGCTATAATGTATGTATTGTTACTTAATTTGCTTAGTATTCTTTCTCCTTCTTTGTTTTTGACGATTTCCATCTCTGCCTCACTTAGATTTTCGGGTGCCTTCTCATCACTTACCTCTATAACCTTTAGATTGCAATATCGTGACAATCTTTTTGAGTACTCCTTTATACCATTATAAATGAATTTTTCTTTTATCTTTCCAACTGAAATAATAGTAATTTTCATTTTTACCTCCAAAATACATTTTTAACTATTTAATTATTTATTTTCTTTTTTCAGCTAAATTTAAACTATTAAATATTTAGGTGCTTTATCACAGTAATCACATGTATTTGGACTTGTCCAGTCAGTGAAAGAAACCTTATCTAATTCATAGATATCAGGTGGCTGCTCATATATTTCAATAAATTCTTCTATCGCTATATCTAAGTGTTCATTACATACAACATACATTTTATTCACTCCAATTCTATTTTGAAAATTATTAAAAACTTATGTTAAATAATCTATGTATATATAGTATCATCTAAAACTCAAAAATTATAGTTTTTTTATGCAAAAATATAAAGACTTGACAATCAAAACACTGTCAAGCCTCAAAAGTTATCATTAATCTTGTCTTTCGATAAAAGTTACTTGTAGCTTTTTCTTTTCCCCATTTCTTAATATTTTTATATCACCAGTATCTCCTGGCTTATATTCATATAACCGTTTTGATAGCTCATTCATTGAATTAACTTC
Source organism: Thermohalobacteraceae bacterium (assembly GCA_030625765.1). Lineage (GTDB taxonomy): Bacteria > Bacillota > Clostridia > Tissierellales > VENL01 > DAOUQG01. The sequence goes on from DAOUQG010000234.1 coordinate 2,940, forward strand.
TTTGCCATCTATTTCTATTAATATATCTCCTGCCTGAAGTCCACCACGTTGTGCTGGAGAGTTAGCTAATACTTCCGCTATATAAATACCTTTATCAGCTGTTAAATCAATTCCTACTGCCTGTTCATATTTCTCGACTGCTAGTCCCCTTATACCTAAATACACTTGCTTAAACTCACCTTCGTCAATTATCTGGCTAATTATTGGCTTAACAACATTTATTGGTATAGCCAATCCAAGTCCTTCACCACTTGTTATTTTAGCTGTATTTATTCCTATTACCTCTCCTTTAGAGTTTAGTAATGGACCTCCGCTATTTCCTGGATTTATTGAAGCATCAGTTTGAATCAAATTCTCCATTTTTATTTTTTCATTTAGATTTAACTCATCCTCTACTTCTATTGTTCTATTTAGTCCGCTTATGACTCCCGAAGTTACTGTTCTTTGAAATTCTAATCCAAGCGGATTCCCAATTGCTACAGCTAGCTCTCCTACTTCAAGAGTATCAGAATCTCCTAGTTCAGCTACTGTTAGGTTTGATGCATCTACCTTTACTACAGCTAAATCATATATTCTTGAAAACCATAAAACTTCACCTGGTTTCTTAGTTCCATCCTCTAACAATACTGTTATTTCATCTACTTGCCCATTAGAAACTACATGAGAGTTAGTGATAATATATCCATCACTACTTACTATAACTCCAGAACCCAATCCTTGCATCTTAACTGGTACTTTCCAAAACCAAATTTCTTGTTCTGCAATCCTTATAGTAGTAATTCCGACTACTGATTTTGTTGTTTTCTTAGCAACAGCTTGAACAGCTCCAATTTGTCCGTTAGTTACTATGTTTATTTCCTGTCCATTATTACCGTTTTCATAGAATCTTGGAACTGGGAGTATATTACCATATAGATAAGTAGGGGCAATATATGATGAGATTAATCCTCCTATAAGTGCAGCAATTAAAGCTACAATAAAATAAGATAATAGACCTTTCCGCCTTTTTATGTTTTTTGCTCTATTATTAGTTTCACCAGAATAATAGTGGCTTATTTGTTTTTTATTGTGCTCTCTATCAACCTTCTGATCATTATTATCCATTAATATAAAATTTATTTCCCTATTTTCTCTGTTATTTTCATTGTTCATATATACACCTCCAAGTATTTACTAGAAGTTATATACTTTAGTAGGCCTGTCTCTATAGGTTAAATCTATTTTTATATCTTTATTTATATCTATCCCTTTTTCAGTGACAATGTTTACTACT
>DAOUQG010000084.1 GCA_030625765.1 Thermohalobacteraceae bacterium
ACTCTCTCTCTAAGTGGTGGCAATTTAATAGGAATTACATTTAGTCGATAAAACAAGTCCTGTCTAAAATTACCCTTTTTAACTTCCTCTCTAAGATCTTTATTAGTAGCAGCGATTATCCTAACATTTACAGAAATTTCATTGAGACCGCCAACTCTTATGACTGTTCCTTCCTCAATAACTCTAAGAAGCTTAGTCTGCATCTCAAGTGGCATTTCACCAATTTCATCGAGAAAAATAGTTCCACCATCAGCAACTTCGAATTTACCAATTTGTCCACCACGCCTTGCACCTGTGAAAGCTCCTTCAACATAACCAAACAGTTCTGCCTCGATTAAATTTCTAGGTATAGCACCACAATTAATAACAACAAAAGCTTCATTCTTTCTTGAACTATGATTTTGAATTGCTTGTGCAAACAATTCTTTCCCACATCCACTTTCTCCTGTTATAAGTACAGTGGATTTACTATCTGCGATTTTCTTAGAGAACTCTATCAATTCAATAAACTTTGGTGATGCACCAACTATTTTATCAAAGGTATAAATTGCCTTTTGTCCAAAGATATTGTTTGCCATCTTTCTCACTCTTTTTATATCCTCGAACATTAAGAGTATTCCAAATGTTACATTATTCTCCACTACCGGGTAAGCACTTACGTTAAAATACAATTTATTAGTTCTAGCATTTATCATAATATCTTCATTATGAAAGTCTTTAGCTTTTAATGCATCTTCCTTTAGTTTGTCCCAACCAGTAATCAAATCATTTATGTTGAATGTGTCACATTCTTCCTTATTATAACCAAACATCTTACAGGCTTGATTGTTTGAACTAAGAATTTCACCATCTAACCCACACAAGATTATACCTTCCTGAATTGAGTTAAAAAGTGATTGTATAAATAAATTGTTTGCTCTTAAAACTTCGTTGTTTTTCTTTAGGCTAAGTATCATTTCAATAGCTCTAACTGCTGCCACAACCATTCCTAATGTATGTGAATGTACATTTCCACTTTCACCAGTTAAATCTAATGAACCAATTATGCGTCCTTCTGGATTTCGAATCGGAGCTCCAGAGCATGTCCAAGTGTGATATGCCTTAATAAAATGTTCTTTCCCTGAAATTTGAACAGGCATTTCCTCGGCGAGAGCTGTTCCCATAGCGTTAGTTCCAATGTTTTCCTCATTCATAAATGCACCTGGTATCATTTTGAAAGATTTTGCTTTTGCTACAATTTCATTGTCACCAGTTAGACTAAGAATGCAACCCTCTTCATCAGTTAAAATAATAAAGAAATTTGAACCTTTTACAAAATTATAGAGTTGATTAATAAACGGTTCTGCAGTAACTATAAGCTCTTCATTAACTTTTAGCCTATTGCTCAGTTCTTCTCCTTCAATGATTTTCTTACTAAAAATCATATTTTCATCTATATCATATTTTTGGCATCGTAAAAAGGATGCTTCAATATGTGATTTTTGTATTTCTTCATTCTTATAATCTAAAAATATTTTATTTAACATCCAATCAGCCCCTGTCTTATATGTCTTAGTATATTTATACTAATTATTATAACATATTTGTTGTAAAATTTGTTGTAGACAGATGCTGATACTTTTCAATTTTCTCAATGTTTCTTCCAAGTTACTCATATAATTTATCAACAAAAAATAGCTGGACACTCTCCAGCTATTTTGCTTCTTTTCTTACTTCTTCTAGGTTTTTGAGGATTATATCCATTTTTATTTTTAGCAGTTCCTTATTTTTCTCCTTAACAGCATTTTTCATATCTTCTACAGAAAGCTTTAGCTTATTCAATAGCTCTTCTTTTTCCTTTTCAAGCTTTGTCTTTTGTGTAAGTCTATCCATAGTAGACTCCAATTTTTCAACATTCTGTTCTACCGCATCCCAAGAATCTAATGCTGCATCCAAATACATTTGTCTCGCATAATATTTTAGTCTTAAAGCTTCACCGTCAGGATTGCCCTTGTAAAAATCAAAAAATCTTGACATATGTTGTATCATACTATTTAAGTAAATTAAACAGTCCATATCCTTTTTTTCTTCTACTGCTATTGTCAGCTTATTTAGTGCATCTTCAAATTTTGTTATATCTTCATTACTAGCTCCGTCTTCTATTGCAGTGGTTTCATAATCATTCCAGCTAGCATGTATTTCTTCCGACTTCTTACCAATACTCTCCCACATTTTCATTATTTTTTCTTTTTTTTCAAGTTCAGCTTCTGCTTTTTTCTTTTCTATATCCTCTTTACTTCCTCCTTCTTCTCCTCCTTGCTTTTGATCACTCTTTTGTCCCTCTTCTTTAGACTCATTACCCTCATTACCTTCTTCTTTCTTCTTTTCATCCTTAGGCTTCATTAACTCTAACGGTTTTTCAATTTCTTCTTGTAGTTTCTCAATTTCCTTAATAACCTCTTCTGTCTTTTCCTCCATTGATTCTAATTCTTTAGGAATTTTTTCTTTTTCTTCCTTAGAAGGATTAGGCTTTTCTTCTTTACTTTTACATGATGTAATTATAGTTAAAAACAAAGCAATAATTAAAGTAAAATATATGATTTTAAATGCTCTTGATCTAATATTCAAAATAATCACCTCAAGGTTAGTATAACCTAGGGTGATTATTTTAATTATATATGTTAGTAACAAATACTTATCTTTTCTTTACTATATTTTTTTGTTGTTTTTATTCTTTCTTAAAATATAAATAATTACAAGTCCTACCGGAATAATGATTATTAAAAATGGTACTAAAGCTACAAAAACTATCACTAATCCTTTACACACATCTATTAATGCATCTACAGATTCGTTAAACTGATTACCAATCTTCTGTCCAAAAGTAATAGGTTTTTGTTTAGCCTTCTTGATTTCATAAACTTCATATACATTTACTTCTAAAGTAGCATAGCTCACAAGATTATCCCATTTCTTTAATGTTTCTGTTAAGTTTTCAATGTTATATCTAATATCAGCCAGTGCTCTTTCAAGCTCTATAATGTCCTCAACCTTATCTGCTTTTTTCAAAATTTCAAGCAATCTTTCTTCCTGAATTTTTAATGTTTTCAGTCTAGCTTCAGTATCAAAATATCTATCAGTTATATCCTGACCATCTCTTCTGTCACTAATTACATTTCCTATATTCCCAAAATCTAAAATAAATTGTTCGAAGTCTCTTTCAGGAATTCTCAGCCTAAAGCTAGCTCTTCTTTCCTCACTATTGCCTGAGTAATTTATTCTTCTCCCTGTTATGTTTGAGCTTTCAATGTATCCACCAACTATGCTTGTTCTTTGAACTATTTCATCTACTGTCGCATCAAATGTTTTTGTTTCTAAATCAATATATGCTGACTGGATAATTTTTCTTTTTGCCATTACATCTGTATCTGTTAAACCTGAATCATCACTATTTTCACTATATTTTGCTTCAACTGAATCATTGTTAAATCCTCCATTCACTTCTGCTTCTAAAGGCATAGATTTATCACTTTGCGCTGCTGTGTCCATTTCTTTATTGGATGATCCACACCCAGCAATCGAAATTGTTATCAAAAGTATAAAAACTAATACCATTACTTTCCCTTTGAATAATCTTTTAGTACACATACAATATCCCCCCTTTTTACTTAGACGAAAATTCGTAGAAATTGTTCCAAGTATACTATTTTTTAACTATTAAACTACATAGTATTATTATTCAATGCCATCATTGCCATTACATATCCATATTCGCCAAACCCAGTAATCTGTCCTATACATGCTGGTGCTACCACAGATTTTCTTCTATATTCTTCTCTAACATGTATGTTGCTTATATGAACCTCAATAGCTGGAATATCTACTGCTTTTAAAGCATCATATATAGCTATACTATAATGGGTATATGCTGCTGGATTAATAATTAACCCATCATATTTACCGTATGCAGCTTGAATATGATTTATTAATTCTCCTTCAATATTACTTTGAACAATGTCCAAATCAATATCTAATTCATCTGCCTTTGTATATAAGTATTTACAAATATCTTCATATGTTTTATTTCCATATATCTCTTTTTCTCTTATACCTAGTAAATTAATATTAGGTCCATTAAGTATCAGTATCTTCATTACCTTCATCTCCAATTATTCAAATTCTATTCGTTCATATATCTTATCTGTAATTTTGTCACTTATACGAGTATTATTCCATAATTCCTCAGCCTTTATTGCTTGACCAACTAGCATAAATAACCCATTTACAGCTTTTAAGCCCTGCTCTTTAGCATACTTTAAAAATAATGTCTCTCTAGGGTTATAAACCAAGTCAATTACTGTATAAAACCTTGAAATATCACTTTTATTAATCGGTGAATTGTCTGCATTAGGATACATACCAACAGGAGTACAATTGATTGCTATGTCATAACCTTTTAGTTGTGTTATATTATCATATGATACAATTTTAAAATCATTATATTTTTCTTTTGCTTTTTGGATATCTCTACTAATAAATACAATTTCGCTAATTCCTTCATCTAATAAATATTGAGAAACTGCATTTGATGCTCCTCCTGTTCCTAATATTACTGCCTTTTTATTCTTACAAACAATATCATTTTTCTTTAACATCATTCCAAAGCCCATATAATCAGTATTATATCCGATAGATACATTATCCTTAAAGCAAATAGTATTTATTGCTCCAATTTTCTTTGCCTCATCAGAAATCTTGCCCAAATACTTAATAACCTCAATTTTATACGGAATTGTTACATTTACGCCCTTTATACCTAGTGCCTTCAATCCCAAAACTGCATCTTTTAAATCATTTTTTTCTATTTCAAACAAATGATAATACCCTTGAATTTTTAACTCTTTAAATATCAAAGAATGTATTTGCGGAGAAAAACTATGCCTAAGCTTCTCACCCATTAATCCATAAAGATTATTCATAAAATATATACACCTTCTTTCAAAATAACGAACATGTTTTTGTTACTCAAACACAAAAAGCTATAAAAGTTGCAGACATTTGAATTTGAATAATTACCTGATAAGTATAAGTAGATTACCAAAATCTTTGATTTTGTGTAAGTCACTTAGTAGATTCATCAGGCGACCAAAATCTTTGATTTTGTGTTGATCACTTAGTATCTTTTTTAGTCGTGAATCATATACAACACTTCTCACCTTATATTCATTTAAAAGAAGTGTTGTATATCTGAACAGCGAAGGTAATTATTCAAATTCTGAGTAACATCTCTGCTTAGAACACTTCTTTCAGCTTACCACGTCCAAAGTACAAATACATTGTTATATAAATCGCACGTATTCTTAAATACTATTATTCTTTACAAACTCTTCTTTTAGCAAACCAAACAATATTTCGTCATAATATTTTCCATCAGTATAAACCATTTGACGTCGTCTACCTTCTTCAACACAACCAAGCTTATTAAGCATAGTTGCCGATGCTATATTACCTTCAAGAACACTTCCATAATATTTATTAAGTCTACGTTCCAAAAATGCATATCGTAAAACTATTCTCATAGCAGCAGTACCATATCCTTTACCACGATGGTCACGATCTATCTGCATACCTATACTGAAGGTTCCATTTTTTTCATCAATTGAGTTAAGATTGATTCCACCAACATTTTCACCATCAAGGTTTTCAATTGTAAACATTAATCGCCCTGTGCCAGATACAAAGTTATTATATTTCTCAACAAAGTCTTTAGCTTCATTAACAGTGGGAGGTAATTCAACTTCATAGTTTAAAAGACGTCTTGCTGGTGTATCAAAACGATTATAATAATGTCCTTCCCAGTCACTTTCCTGTATCGAACGTAGACGAACAAGTTCATTTTGCCAATAGAAATTTTCATAATTTATTTGTCTCATTAGTAATTCCCCCATTCATTTTCTATATACAATAAACAAAACAACCATTGTTTTGCTTTAAATAAATAAGAATAATCTGAACCTTCTGAGTCTTCCCAAATGATATCATATGCCACAGGACATGTCCCCTATGCGTGCGATTTTATATAACTACGATTTGTTGTGAGTTACTTATCGAGTTACGAGGAATCGTCCTATCCGACTCTAAAATTTTCTTTTTGAACTCTTTTGCTTATATTCATAAGATTATTTAAAAAATCCTTCAAGCCTTCCTTATAATCTTCATTTTTTAAATATGTAATATTTTTTTCAATCACTTCTCTTTCTCTAGCTTCATTTAGTATAGGTAGATTATTCTCTTGCTTATACTTCCCTATTTCTATTGCAATTTGCATTCTTTTCTCAAATAAATGAACAAGTTCTCTATCTATATTGTTTATTTCCTTTCTATATTCTTCTAGCTTATCCATAACTTTCCCTCACTTTCAATCATTAAATCAAATAGTACTATAGCTGTAGCTGCTTCTATAACAGGTACTACTCTTGGAACTATGCAAGGATCATGTCTCCCTTCAATTTCTAGCAAAGTATTTTCTTTTTTTGAAATATTAATTGTTTTTTGCAGCTTACCGATTGAAGGAGTTGGTTTTATAGCAGTTCTAAAAATAATAGGCATACCATTAGTTATTCCACCTAATATTCCACCGCTATTATTACTATGTGTTTTTACTATACCATCTCTAATATAAAATTCATCATTTACTTGTGAGCCCTTAAGCTTTGTAATGTCAAACCCTGCTCCAAATTCAACGCCTTTGACTGCCGGAATAGAAAATAACAGGTGAGCTAGCTCACTTTCAACTGAATCAAAAAAGGGTGACCCTAATCCAACTGGTAAATTAACAACAGAAGTTTCTATTACTCCACCTACAGAGTCCTTATCTTCCTTTGACTGTGAAATGCATTGCTTCATTTCTGTACTCTTTTTACTATCTAACACAGGAAAATCCATTTTTATTAATGCTTTAAGAATATCTTTATCTATATTAACAAGGTCAAATTTTTCATCGTATATATTTTTTATACTCGCTATATGACTACCTATGATAATATTCCTTCTTTTCTCCAAAATTTGCTTAGCTACTGCTCCTGCAAATACCAAAGGTGCAGTTAGCCTACCAGAGAAATGTCCCCCACCTCTATAATCATTAAAGCCTGAATACTTCATATATCCAGTATAATCTGCATGTCCTGGTCTCATTATATTCTTAATATCCTTATAATCCTTTGATCTTTGATTTGTATTGCAAATTATTGCACACAAAGGTGTTCCAGTAGTTGTATTGTTAAATACCCCACTTAAAATTTCAAAGCTATCCTTTTCCTTTCTTGAAGTTGATAATTTGCTTTTCCCAGGAGCCCTTCTTTGCATTTCATAGTTTATGTACTCTAAATCAAGTTCAATTCCTGCAGGAAGTCCATCAATGACAATACCTATAGATTTTCCATGCGATTCTCCAAAAATAGATAGTTTAATGTTTTTACCCCATACGTTGCTCATTACATTTTCCTCCTAGTATTCTAAAATCCTCCCAAAATCTAGGATAGGATTTTTTTACTACATCACTATTTGTTATAGTAACTGGGTTATCACATCTTATACTAGCAATTGCTAATGCCATAGCTATTCGATGATCGCCCCAGCTATCTACGACTCCACCACCTAAGCTTTGTTTACCATTAATAATCAATCCATCATTCAATTCTATTACATCACCACCAAGCTTATTTAACTCAGTTGAAATTGCCTTTAATCTATCTGATTCCTTTATTCTAAGTCTTTCAGCATTTATTATCCTTGTAGTACCTTCACTTAATGAACCTAAAACAGTGAGTATCGGAACTAAGTCTGGACACTGTGATACATCAATAGTAGTCCCCTTTGTTCTTTCAGCGTAAGCTATCACTGAATCGTGACTGCTAATAATATCCGCATTCATATCTTTCAATATATTCAAAATAGTCCTATCTGCTTGAAGAGAATCTTTATATAAGTCTACACATTTTATTTTACTTCCTAATATACTAGCTGCAATCCAAAAGGCAGCCTGTGAAAAATCTCCCTCTATTTTATAATTTCTACTTTTATACTTTTGATTTCCATTAATGAAAAATCTTTGATAGTTGTCGTTCTCTATCTCAATGTTATATTTATTTAAAACAGACATAGTTAAATCAACATATCCCTTTGACTCTAGCTTTGATGTTAATATTATTTCAGAATCTCCATCAAGTAAAGGCAAAGCAAACATAAGACCAGATATAAACTGTGAACTAATGTTTCCTTCAATTTCAAGCCTTCCAGACTTTAGTTTGCCTATTATGCTTAATGGGAGTTTACCATTTTCATTAGAATATTCTATGTTCTTTTTATCAAAAATCTTATAATATACATCTAAGGGTCTTTCAATAAGCCTTCCTTTGCCATGAAATACTACCTGCTGGTCAGTAAGTGCTGCTAAAGGAATTAAAAAGCGGAGGGTAGAGCCTGATTCAGAACAATCTATTTTCTCATTTATAACTCGTAATTTTCGTGTTTCATCTATTCCTTTTATTGAAACTGATTTCATATTAGTTGTTTTCATATTTTTATTAATATCAATCTCTACACCGAAGGATTTCATTCCTTTACAAGTAGCAATAATATCATCGGAAAACTCTATATTTTGTATATTGCTCACCCCATTAGCTAATCCTGAACAGATTATCACTCTATGAGTAAGGCTTTTTGATGGAGGAATATTTATCTCGCCTGCTAGATTGTTTGGTTCAATTTTAACGCATTTCACTATCAAATCCTCCTTGTTTTCTCAGATTAATAATATTGACCTATATCCTCTATATCAATTTCTTGTATATATGCTTCACCAATCTCTTTTAATAAAATGATATTGAGCTTTTCACCCTTATTTTTCTTATCCAGCTTTATAGCCTTAATAATAGCTTCTCTATCTACATCTGGCATATTATATGGTAGTTTATATTTCTTTAATATATTTTTAATAGCATCTGCTGTTCCTTTTTCAGTTATCCCCATTTCTTCACTTTTCCTCGTTATATTGTACATTCCTATTGCTACTGCCTCTCCATGAGTATACCTGCTATATTTAAAGTATTTTTCAATAGCATGACCAATAGTGTGTCCGAAATTTAGTATCATTCTATCTCCTAAATCTCTCTCATCCTTCTCAACTATCTCTCGTTTAATATTACAGCATGTATAAACAATCTCATCAATATAACTAATAACATCATTTTTTGTTTCACATTTCATTATATCATCAAATAGCTTTTTATCCTTTATACATCCGTATTTTATTACCTCTGACATTCCATCATGCAAATATCTTTTATCTAGTGTATTCAATAGCTCAGTATCTATAAAAACTGCTATTGGATGATAAAAGCTACCGATTAGATTTTTACCTCTAGTTAGATTTACTGCAACCTTTCCACCTACACTACCGTCTACCTGAGCTAATAGAGACGTGGGAATCTGAATATATGGTACTCCTCTCAAGTATGTAGAAGCTACAAAACCTGTTAAATCTCCTACAACTCCACCACCAAAGGCTATTATTAAATCATTTCTAGTAATATTAAAATCTAATAATTTATTATATATTTTTTCTGCTGTAATTAATGATTTACTTTTTTCTCCAGATTCAACATATATTATTTTAACCTGTAGTCCGCTCTTTTCTAAGATATCTTTTAATTGATTTCCGTATAATCTATTTACATTTATGTCTGTTATTATTGCCGCTCTTCCAGTTTTACTTATATAAGCAATCATTTCTCCAACTTTATGTAATAACCCTTTTTCAATATATATTTTATATTGATTGTTTGGGAGATTAACTTTTAAATTATGCATTAATTTGCCTCCTTAAAAGATAAGACGAGTTCGTATCACTCGTCTTTTTTTAAATAGTTGCTTCTCTTCAATTTTGTCACTTTTTCTCATTTTTTTCAAGAGGTATATTGATTTATTAGAAATGAAAAATTAAACAACATGTCGACTAAACAATCCTTGATATAAGAAATATTTACTGCTTACTAAAGTAATGTATATAAAAAAGAGACTGCATCGTGGCAACCTCTTTTTTCGTTAACTATTATTTGTATGTATATTAATAACACTGATTTTTTAAGCTTATGGGTATAAATTCATATATTTATATATCTATGATAGTTTATTGTTCAATTGTACTGTTAGATTCTTCTGTTGTGTCAGTTGTGTCTGCTGTGTCTGCTGTGTCAGTTGTGTCAGTTGTGTCAGTTGTGTCAGTTGTGTCTGTTGTGTCAGTTGTGTCTGCTGTGTCTGCTGTGTCTGCTGTGTCTGTTGTGTCTGTTGTGTCTGTTGTGTCAGTTGTATCTGTTGTGTCTGTTGTGTCTGTTGTGTCTGTTGTGTCTGTTGTGTCTGTTGTGTCTGTTGTGTCTGTTGTATCTGTTGTGTCTGTTGTGTCTGTTGTGTCTGAATCAGTTTCTACTGTAGCATCATTTTCTACTGTACTGTCTTCTTCTGTACTGTCTACTACTTTTATAGTTCCTGTTTCTTCATCATAATAAGTTTCTATACCTAATTTAGATAATTGACTTATAAGTTCTTCTGTAGTTAACTTCTCATTATCAGAACTTGCATCAACTATTTGCTGTATAATTGCTTCTAGCTCTTCTTTTTCTACATCAGCATATTTATCTTTTACTAAAGCTTCCATTTCTTCTTCAATTCCTGCTAGCTC
>DAOUQG010000132.1 GCA_030625765.1 Thermohalobacteraceae bacterium
ACGGTTTTATACTTAATTCCATAAAAATACTTTTTTGAGTTAAAATACATCTTATATTAATATGATATATTTAGAGGTGATTAATATGAAGGCAATTTTCAAAAAAACAGACACAAGATTATTTCCATACAATAGAAAAGCAGCGTATAGGTATGCCAAAAGATGGGCAGATGATAGAAATCCAAAGTATTATGATTTTGAAAATATTGGAGGTGACTGCACTAATTTTGCTTCACAAGTTTTATATGCAGGAGGATGTTCAATGAATTACAAGCGATGGACTGGATGGTATTATTTAAATGTGAATAATAGAGCACCTGCATGGACAAGTGTAGAATATTTTTTCGAATTTTTAATCAAAAATAATGCTAGAGGGCCAATAGCTAAGATTAGCAATATACATGAGGTTGAAATTGGAGATATTGTACAGCTAAATTTTGGGTATGATGATAAATTTGATCATTCGCCAGTAATAGTAAAAATAGATGAACCAAGGACTCCTTCTAACATATTTATAGCAACTCATACTTATAATAGATTTAATTATAGTTTATCCAACTATGATTATGTTAACATTAGATATATTCATATTTTGGGTTATAAAATGTATTAGATATATTAACTTGATATTTTTAAATTTAGTGTAAAAGATAAGGATTATTAAGAAGGTGTGAAGATTATATTGTTTCTATTTTATTAAAAATATCCCATTCAGTTACTATCCCTAATAGTTTTCCGTTTTGTGTACCGTCAGAAGTAATAAAAAGAGCTATTAATTTATGATTATTCTTATTTTTAGATTTGAATAAACTCTCTGCTTCGAAAACACTTACATATTTGTTAACAAATTCAAAATGTTCTTTTCTATAAGCATCCAAACTAATATACCTCATGAAATCATTTATAGTTGTATTGTTGCGAATTATTGGATTTTCAGCATTAGTCATATAGTATATTAAAGTATTGCCATTGAATACGCCGATGACTCTTTCATTTTTAATAATTGGAACTCTAGAAATTAATTGTTGCTTCATAGCGTGCATTACATCTATTGCTAACTGGTTAGGGCTTGCTAATAGTATTTTTGATCTATGAGTACAAATATCATAAACTGTCAAAGGATTTATTAATCTATTTAATATTTTTTTGTAATTCTCTACTATCTCAGGCAAAGGTTCAGCAATAGGTTTTTCAGTACCTGATATTGTGTCATGGACTATACAATTTCTTAATCTAGCATATGTTTTTAATTCATCTAAGTTTCTAGAAATCAATTCATTCCTTCTGGATATTTTTTCTAAAACTTTATAATGAGATAGATAAGTATCAATACCTAATAGTTTTCTTATCTCTTTATCAAGATCATTATAGGTTTGCAAGAATATATCTACGTTTTTCATGTGTATCTCCTTTGCTAATGAGTATTAAACGAATGTTCATTTCCAAAGTTAATTATATTTTCTATATTATTATCTCATAAATATCAGATTGTTTCCATTGGCTTTTTTCACATTTTAATTTTTGTTGAAATTTATCGTATAAGTATGTTAATAGTAATACTATGATATAATGTTTAGTAGAATTAAATATGTTTTATCCAAAAGATGAAAGAAGGTAAAATAATGAAGATATTATTAACTACATTAAACTCAAAATTTATACATTCATCACTTTCAATAAGATATTTAAAAAGCTATTGTGAGAATATTTCACCTAACTTAATGGTAAAAGAGTATACGATAAACCAGAATACTGATTTTATTACTGGTGAGATATTTAAGCAGGATTGTGATGTAGTTGCTTTTTCATGCTACATTTGGAACATTGAAAATACTCTGGAAATAGCTGAAAGATTAAAAGTAGTAAAACCTGATATAAAGATAATTTTTGGAGGACCAGAGGTATCCTTTGATGGAGTAGACATATTGAAACAATATAGTTTTATTGATTTTATAATTTTTGGAGAAGGAGAACAAACCTTCAAGGAATTATTAATTAAGCTTGATAATGGAGATTCTGATTATATAGGGGTTAAAGGCTTGATATATAGATACCACGATAGCATTATTCAAAATGATGATAGACCAGTTACCTCAAATCTAGACGATATCCCATCTCCATTTGAGGGGAATTTGGATGAATATAAGAATAGAATTGTGTATTATGAAAGCTCAAGAGGTTGTCCATTTAACTGTAAGTTTTGCTTATCCTCAACAATAAAAGGCGTTAGATTCTTTTCAATTGATAGAGTAAAAAGAGATTTAAAACTGCTAATAAAAGCTGGAGTGAAGCAAGTTAAATTTGTAGATAGGACATTTAATGCTAAAAAGGAATATGCTTTAGAAGTAATGCAGCATATAATTAAAGAAATGAAAAATAATAAAAGAATTATTAATTTTCATTTTGAGGTAACTGCTCATTTACTTGATAAAGAGATTTTAGAATTTTTAAAGGATGTACCTGAAGGCTTATTCCAATTTGAAATAGGTGTTCAATCTACGAATCCTGAAACCATTAAATCAATAGATAGAAATACGGATATAGAGAGGCTTAGAGAAGTTGTACAAATTATTAGAGGATATGGAAACATTCATCAGCACCTAGACTTAATAGCTGGGTTGCCATATGAGGGTTTTAAAACGTTCAAAAAATCCTTTGATGATGTATATAATATGGAGCCTGATAAGCTTCAACTAGGTTTCTTAAAATTATTAAAAGGTTCTGATTTGAGAATAAAAATGGATAGATACGGGTTTAAGTTTCTGAACAAGCCGCCTTATGAGGTGCTAGAAAATGATTACATAAGTTATGATGAGATGTTAAAATTAAAGTTGATTGAGGATTTAGTAGAGAAGTATGGAAATGAAAGTAATTTCAGAAATTCTATAAGATTTATTATTAAAAATAATTATAATGGACCATTTGATTTTTATGAAGATTTTAGTATATACTGGGAAAGTAACGAGTATCATACAAGAGCACATAGTAACAATAGCTTATATAAAATAATATATGATTTTTACGTATCAAAAATAAGTGACAATATTGAAATATTTAAAGAAATTTTAAAATTCGATTTTATTTATAATAATAAAAATCCAAATCTACCTGAATATTTGCTTGAAACTGACAGAATTGATATGAAAAAGAAAAAGCATTCCTTCCTAAAGGATGAGAAGAACATAATTAAGTATTTGCCAGCGTTTAAAGGAAAGACTGCCAAACAAATTATTAAGGAAGTTTATTTTCATAAGTTTAAATTTAACATATTAGAGTACATTTATGAGGATTATGGCATAGGTAATATTTTAGAAGAGGAAACAATAGTATTATTTGCTTATGATGTTAATAAGGCTATAAATAAATGTATTCCTATAGTGGTTACAAATGATTTTTTGAATAGTGAGGAGTGAAATAAATGAACGTATTTAAAGATTTGTATTATGTAAATAGAAAGGCTATAAAAAGAACTACAAATCTTTTTATGAAAAATTGGCTCATTGTTTTTACTGGATTTGTATATTCGACTTTGACTTTAATTATCAGTATAATTATTGGAGTACTATTTAATAACATGGTATTAGGTTTTTTTGCTGGTATAGTAATTTTTCTTGCAATAAGTGCTATAACATCAAATTACTTGTATTTATTATTTAAAATAGTTAAACATGATAAGTTTACTTTTCAAGATTTTAAGGACGGGTTTACTGTATATTTAAGAAAAATTTATACAGTATTGTTTATTGGATGGGTTGCTCAATTATTATTTGGTTTTATTGTTGAGCCAATATTAACGGGGTTGTTATCAGGTATATTTACTTATTCTGTTTTAAGTGTTTTAATTAGCATACTTGTGTTAATATTAGTAAATGCTTTACCTGAGACTATATATCAAAAAAATTATTCACCGGTTGAAAGTATTATATACGCTTTTAATTTCATTAAAGAAAATTGGATAGAGTGGTTCTTGCCAAATATAATTTTGATGGGCATTCTTTATTTTAGCACTGGTATTATAGTAAGAAATATTTTTGCCTATAATATTGGTTTTAACTTTAGACCATCACTTATCGGAATAGCTATTTACTTTTTAGGGCAAATAATCTTTTCGTACACTATGATATATAGAGGTGTTCTTTTTGACATATTGAGCACTAGTACAAGGAGAAAAAGGATGTTTATGAGAAATTTATATAAATAGTTCAGCGGGGGTAGCTTTATGGAATTAAAATTTAGAGAGTTTAGTAAGATGGATGTAGGTCAGGTTATCGAATTGTTTAATGAGTTGAATGAAGAGGGCTTAGAAGTGTCATTTAGTGAAATTGATAAAAGAGATGTACTTGAAGGATGGATAGAAGATTCATGGATTCGCGTGTATGTAGCTGAATCAAATGGTAAAATATTAGGTGTATTTAGAGGAAAAAAAGGAAATCAAGGCAGAGAACATGCTTGTTTTTTAACAGCTGCTATCAGTAGAAAATATAGAGGTATGAAAATCGGTCAAAGATTAACAAATTATTCATTAAAGCAGCTAAAGCAAAATGACGTTAAAATAGCAAGAGCATATGTTTATAGTAACAACCCTTCATCTGTATGTACTTTGTTAAAGTGTGGATTTGTTGCTTCTGGATCCGTACATATGCATCATTTTGACAATAGAACCAAACAATATGTAGATGATTTAATATTTCATAAAATTCTTTAAGAATAGGTGATAGTATGATTAAAAGTGTTAAAGAATATTTAAAACAGAAAACTGAGAACTTATCATTCATAGAGTTAATGAAGGATTCATATGTTGATATAAATGGATATAGATTAACAAGTGATATTCCATTACCTATCATAATAAATGAGTTAATAACTGAAATAAAAGAAGGCAGAGCTCAAGAGGAATTAAAAATAAAATCTTTTATAGAAGGTATAATTTATACTCTTGGAGTAGATTCTGATTTTAAGTATTTTGATGTGTATAAAAAAATTCTTTATAGTTATGATAAAAAAATTGAAGATTATATATTATACAAAGGATTAAAGTTTACTGAAGATAAACTGCTTGATGATGCTATTGTATATTTTAGTGCTTTAGTAAATATTAATAGAGAAAATATTAATGGACTATATAATTATGGATTTGCTCTTGAGGAATTAGCTAAGAGATTCTTTAAAAATAAAGATATCAAAAGTGGAGAAATTTTTATAAATGAATCAGCAAGATGCTTTGAAGATATCATTGATATTGACCCTAGCTTTTCCATTTCGTATTACAAACTTGGGTTTTATTACAAAAATAAAAAGCAGTTTAGAAAATGCAAAATAATATGGGAAAAATTTATTGAAACAGATGATAATGAAGAAAGAATAAATGAAATAAAACAGGAGCTAATAGCGATTAAAGATGACATTGCATATGAAGAAGGATATACAGAAATACTGTGTGGCAAGCCTTATTCTGGATTAGAGAAGCTTCTGCCATTACAAGAAAAATATAGCGATTGGTGGAATTTACTTTTTATGGTAGGTCTTGCTTATAGGCAAACTGAACAGTATATAAAAGCAAAAGAACAGTTTGAAATGGTTTTAGCTATGTATCCAAATCAAGTTGATTCTTTAAACGAATTAGGTCTATGTTTAACTCTTCTAGACAAATTAGATGAAGCGATTGAAAAATTTACATTAGCTATTAATCTTAAGCCAAATGATTTCGAAATTCTATGTAATAGAGGAATGACATATCTTCAACTAGGAGATTTAGTAAAAGCGACTTTAGATATCGAAAAAGCTTATGAAATAAATTCTGAAGACGAGGTAACAATAGCGTGCATGAAGCAATTGATGCAAGTAAAAAAGAGTAGGAACTAATATAGTTCCATACTCTTTTTTTGCTTTGTTAATTCAAATTAAATGAATTATTAGATGAAAGGGAAGACCTAGCATTCTAATTATTATGGAGTGCTATTTTTACTTTTATTCAAATATATAGTATAATATTAATGTTATAAAAATTACAAATAGAGTGAGCTAACAAATGTTAACTGTTCTTAATATAACAAATATACTTTGAATAAAACTATACTTATATGATAAAATAATTTTTGGGAAAAGGTTTTCACATAAGTGATATATTTTATTAATATAGCTTTTATAAAAAACCTTAATAAAGGAGGAAGATAGGTGGTTAAAACATTAGGTGATTTATTAAAGATGGCACAGGAGAAAGCTACTCGTAAATTAGCTGTGGCTGCATGTCAGGACGAGGAAGTTTTGAAAGCTGTTGTTGAAGCTGCTCAATTAGAAATAGTAGAGCCAATTTTAATAGGTGATATTGAGAAAACTAAAAATATTGCAAATGAATTAGGCATTAATATCGAAAAATATGAAATGATTAATGCAGTAGATTTGAATGAATCAGCTGAAATCGCCGTAAAGCAAGTAAGTAGTGGCAAAGCTGATTTTATTATGAAAGGATTAATAGATACATCTATTTTGTTAAAACAAGTACTAAATAAAGAATATGGCTTAAGAACAGACAGCTTGCTTAGCCATGTAATGGTATATGAAATTCCAGCATATCACAAGCTTATTTTCTTAACTGATGGTGGAATGAATTTATATCCTGGATTAGATGAAAAAGTGAAAATTACAAAGAATGCAATAAAAGTTGCGAAATCTCTGGGCAATCAAACAGTTAAAGTAGCGGTTATTGCTGCTAAAGAAAAGGTAAACCCAAAGATGATAGCTACTGTAGATGCAGATAATATGAAGAAAATGTCTTTAGAAGGAGAATTTACAGAAGGCGTTATTATTGATGGTCCTTTGGCATTAGATTTAGCTGTATCAAAAGACGCTGCTAAAATAAAAGGGTACACTAGTGAAGTAGCTGGTGATACTGATATACTTTTAGTTCCTAATATTGAAACTGGAAATGGAATTGGTAAAAGCTTAACATATTTTGCAAACGCAAAATCAGCAGGGATTATTATGGGTGCAAAAACTCCAGTAGTTCTTGTTTCTAGAGCTGATTCTCATGAAGCGAAGCTTAACTCTATTGCATTAGGAAGTTTAATAGCTGCTTATAAATAGTACAAGCTAAGCTTGATGAATTAAACTAAGTATTTTATATAGATTTTGGTTTTTATTTTAATAATCTCATATCTATATAAATTAATTATATCTATTATTTATAATAATTAAGTAAAGGGGTGTAAATATATATGAAGAAGTTTATGACTGGGAATGAAGCAGTTGCTCGAGGTGCATATGAGGCTGGTGTTACTTTAGCTTCTGCATATCCGGGTACTCCAAGTACAGAAATATTAGAAAATACAGCTAATTACAAAGAAATATATTCTGAGTGGTCACCAAATGAAAAAGTAGCATTAGAGGTTGCTATTGGTGGTTCTATTGCAGGAGCGAGAACATTAGCAGCGATGAAGCATGTTGGGGTTAATGTTGCAGCCGATCCATTATTCACTTTTGGTTACACTGGAGTAAATGGAGGATGTATAATTGTATCAGCAGATGATCCAGGTATGCATAGCTCTCAAAACGAACAAGACAACAGATACTATGCAAAGGCTGCTAAGATTGCTATGTTAGAGCCAAGTGATAGCCAAGAAGCAAAAGACTATGTAAAAATTGGTTATGAAATAAGCGAAAAGTACGATGTTCCAATATTACTAAGATTAACAACAAGAATTTGCCATAGTAAAGGCTTAGTTGAGCTTGAAGATAGACAAGATGTTGAAATGAAAGAATATAACAAGAATATACCTAAATATGTTGCTGCTCCAGCAAATGGAAGGGTATTACATAGCGTGGTTGAAGAAAAGCTGAAGAAGCTTGAAGAGTATAGCAACAAAACTCCTCTAAATAAAATAGAGTGGAATGATAAAAAGATAGGTATTATTACTTCGGGTGTAGCTTACCAATACGCAAAAGAAGTTTTTGAAGATAGAGCATCATATTTGAAGCTTGGATTTACTTTCCCGATACCCAAGCAATTAATTATGGATTTTGCAAAAGAAGTAGAAACTCTTTATGTTATCGAGGAGCTTGAACCATATCTAGAAACACAAATAAAAGCAATGGGAATAGATGTGATAGGTAAAGAAGTAATACCAATTACAGGAGAATTAAACCCTGATATTATTGCTGAAGCTATCTTAGGAGAAAAAAGAGAAACATTAGCTAAGAATGAAGATAAAGTAGTTGGTAGACCTCCTACTATGTGTGCAGGATGTCCTCATAGAGGTTTATTCTATGAATTAAGTAAAAAGAAAAATATAGTAGTGACTGGTGATATAGGATGTTAT
>DAOUQG010000123.1 GCA_030625765.1 Thermohalobacteraceae bacterium
AATAGTGCTGTTGCAACATTTTGCAATAATGTAGCTAATGATTTAGAAATTAATATTAATGATAGAAATGTTGTTATGAATTTAGTATATATAGATGATGTTGTAAATGAACTTATAAATGCATTAAATAATAAAGAAAATATTAATGAAGAGTTTTGTGAAGTTCCTACAGTTCATACAGTTACTCTTGGAGAAATTGTTGATTTAATATATTCGTTTAAAAACAGTCGTGAAGAACGTTCAATACCAAATATGTATGATGAATTTACAAAAAAATTATATAGTACATATTTAAGTTATCTTTCTGAAGATAAATTTAGTTATGATCTTAAAATGAATGTAGATAATAGAGGTTCTTTTACAGAATTCATAAGAACTACTGATAGAGGTCAAGTTTCTGTTAATGTTTCAAAACCTGGTATAACAAAAGGTAATCATTGGCATCACACTAAAAATGAAAAATTTCTTGTAGTTAGCGGGAAAGGTGTTATTAGATTTAGAAAGATTGATTATGATAAAGTAATAGAATATTATGTGAGTGGAGATAAGATGCAAGTAGTAGATATACCTACAGGATATACACATAACATCGAAAATTTAGGTGATACTGATATGGTTACTATTATGTGGGTTAATGAGTGCTTTAATCCTGAAAAGCCTGATACTTATTATTTGGAGGTATAAAACTTATGAAGAAACTAAAAGTAATGACAGTTGTTGGTACTAGACCGGAGATTATAAGATTATCTGCTGTAATAAATAAACTTGAAGAATCTGAAGCAATAGAACATATTCTTGTTCATACTGGGCAAAATTATGATTATGAACTAAACGAGGTCTTTTTTGATGATTTTAATTTAAGAAAACCCGACTATTTTCTTAATGCTGCTATTGGTTCTGCAGTAGAAACAATTGGAAATATTCTTATTAAAATAGACCCTATAATGGAAGAAGTAAAACCAGAAGCTTTCTTAGTTCTTGGGGATACAAACAGTTGCCTTACTGCGATAGCAGCAAAGAGAAGACATATTCCTATATTCCATATGGAAGCGGGAAATAGATGCTTTGATCAGAGAGTACCGGAAGAAACTAATAGAAAGATTGTGGATCATACTGCAGATATTAATTTAACTTATAGTGATATTGCTAGAGAGTATCTACTTAAAGAAGGATTACCTGCTGATAGAATTATTAAAACAGGAAGTCCTATGTTTGAAGTACTTAGCTCTAGAAAAGAAGATATAGATAAATCAGATGTTTTAGATAGATTAGATTTAGACGAAGGACAATATTTTGTAGTATCTGCTCATAGAGAAGAAAATATAAGTTCAGAAGAAAATTTCTTGGATTTAGTTGATAGTTTAAATACTATCGCAGAAAAATATAAATTACCAATAATTATGAGTACTCATCCTAG
This sequence comes from Thermohalobacteraceae bacterium, assembly GCA_030625765.1. Lineage (GTDB taxonomy): Bacteria > Bacillota > Clostridia > Tissierellales > VENL01 > DAOUQG01. The sequence continues at coordinate 1,418 of DAOUQG010000123.1, forward strand.
AACTAGAAATATGATTGAAGCTAAGGGTATAGAGTTCAATTCATTAATAAAAACGATGAAACCACTAGGGTTTAATGATTATGTGAAGCTTCAAATAAAAGCAAAAGCAGTTCTTAGTGATAGTGGAACTATTAGTGAAGAATCATCAATTTTAAAGTTCAAAGCACTTAATATAAGACAAGCACATGAAAGATCAGAAGCCATGGAAGAAGCATCGGTAATGATGGTTGGATTAAAAAAAGAAAGAATATTGCTAGGGTTAGAGATATTAGAAACACAAAGGAAAGATATGTTAAGAAGAGTAAAAGATTATAGTATGCCAAATGTATCGGATAAGGTACTTAGAATAATATTATCTTATACGGATTATGTTAATAGAGTTGTTTGGGGGAAATAAGAATGAAGAAGAAAGTCCTAATAATGGCAGGCTATTATATTCCCAGTGTTAAAGGTGGTGGACCTATTCAATCCATCAAAAATTTAGTTGATAATCTTTCAGATAAGATAGACTTTTATATAGTAGCTGCAGATAGAGATTTAGGAGATGATAAGCCATTTGAAAACATCAAAGTGAATGAATGGATTAGTGTTGGAAATGCGAAAGTTTTTTATATTGATATTACACAATTAACTTGGAAGAAAATAGCTGACATCATAAATAGTGTGAATTATAAGGTAATGTATTTAAACAGCTTCTTTGATTATAAGTTCAGCATAATACCTATTTTGCTAAGAAAATTAAACAAGATACGAGTTAAAAAAATTGTATTAGCACCAAGAGGACAATTTTCACCAGGTGCATTAGGTTTAAAAAGTGTAAAGAAATTTTTTTATATAAAGTTGGTAAAAATTTTAGATTTATATAGAAATATAACATGGCATGCGACTGCTGATATTGAACGAGAAGATATTGAAGTGATATTTGGAAATGCAGAAAATATTAAAGTTGCGAATAATCTAACTGCTAATTACAAGGAACTTAAGTATGATAAAAGCATAAAAAAGAAAAAAGGCGAATTAAAAATTGTATTTATTTCAAGAATTCACCCGAAAAAGAATCTAAAAAAAGCTATTGAATTTTTGAAAGGCATTGACGATAAAATTGAATTTAATATATATGGGCCATTGGAAGACAAAATTTATTGGTCTGAATGCGAAAAAGTGATAGATGTGTTACCTGAAAATATAAAGGTTTCATATATAGGCATGGTAGATCACGATAGAATTATGGATATCTTCAAAGAGCATCATGTATTTCTTTTTCCGACTTTAGGGGAAAATTTTGGGCATGTAATATCTGAGGCTTTGATTGCTGGTTGCCCTGTAATAATAAGTAATCAGACTCCGTGGAGAGGTTTATTGAATAGCAATGTCGGGTGGGATATAGATTTAAACAAGGAAGATGAATTTGTAAAGGCTATTCAGTACTGTGCAGGTTTAACAGAAGAAAAGTATTACAAAATTTCAAGAAGTGCTTTTATTTATGGAAAGGATGCATCATCTATGAATAAGAATTTAGATGATTACAAAAAACTGTTTGAAGTATAAGTTGTTATGAAATTTTCAGTAATCATAAAAAATAGACTATGCGACTTCACTTAAAGAGGGGGGTATTTTATGGGTAAAAATTACAAGATAATAGTTGCTCATCCAGCTCAACAGCATTCATACAAGACTGCTGCAGGAGTGAAAAGTGCTGGGATGTTATTTAAATATGCTACAACAGTTTATAATGGTAAAAAATCATTAACTTCAATAGCAACAAGATTTTTAAAAGAAGACAACTTAAAAAGAGCAAATGGACGTAATTCAAAGGAATTAGATGACTCTGAGATAATTCAATTTTGTGAATTTGAGGGGTTGTTTTTACTGTTGCTTCAGAGAATTGATAAAAGTAAGTACTTTTACAAACTGTTAAATAGCTTTATTATTAATCGATTCGGAAAAAAAATTGCGAAATATGCTATAGATAATGATGTAGATGCGTTGATTATGTATGATACTGTTTCTTATAAAGCTTTTGAGTTGTTAGAGAAGAAGGCGCCACATATAATCAGAATAATTGACATGTCTGCTCCTAATTTTTCATACATGGATAAAATTTTCAAAGATGATTTGAAAAATAATACAAACTACTCAAGAGCATTAAGTGAAGAAATTCAATCTACCTTTTATAATAAGACGATAAAAAATAGTATGAAAGAAGTATCACTTGCGGATTATTTTTTAGTAGCATCAAAATTCTCGCATAAATCGCTAGTGTACAGCGGTATAAGTGATCGCAAAATATTAATTTGCCCATACGGTTTCTATTCAAGCCAGTTGAATCAAGAAAAGACATTAATTAGCAATAAAGTTGTTGATAGGAAACTTAACTGCCTTTTTGTTGGCCGAGTCACACAAAAAAAAGGCGCCTTTCATTTGTTTGATGCAATTAATAAATTGGATTTATCTTATTACTCCTTTAAATTTGTTGGAACATATGAAACCCCAAATGGGTACTATGATGATTTTAAGGATAAATGTGAATTTGTAGGTCATGTAACAAAGGATAGAATGTTTAATTTGTATAAAGAAGCTGATTTATTAGTTTTTCCATCTCTCGCTGATGGATTCGGATTGTCAGTATTGGAGGCATTATCTTTTGGCCTCCCAGTTATTTGCTCAAGAAATGCAGGGGCTAGTGATCTTATTATAGATGGATTTAACGGATTTGTTATTCCAGCTGGCGATCCGTATTCTATATATGAAAAATTAGAGTGGTTTATAAGTAATAAGAACAGAATTAGCGATATGAGCCGGAATGCAATAGAATCAGTAGTGGATTACACTTGGGAGATCTATAACAAAATGTTATCAAGGAACCTTGATGTTATAATGAAATCTAAAGAATATCATGAGTAATTAAGTATACAGAATGGTGGGAGAGCATGAAAATAAACATCAACAAATTTAAAATTCTTATATTCATTTTCTCCATAAACATTTATATGCTTTTATATTTGGCAAAAATATACACATTTATGTATGAAAATGATGATATACGGTTGATTATAGTTTTGGTAATGACTGTTATTGTCGTTGCTGGAGCTATTAATATAATTTTCATAAAAAAAAGAATAAGCAAGACGTATTTGACTTTTGTTATTTATTTTATTTATATAACTATAATGATTTTGTTTAGAGAAAAATTAAATACAACTGCATTAATAAGTTGTTTGGTTTTCCCCCTCGTATTCATAAGCTCATTTACGTTATTTAGAAAATCAAATCAGCTAAGTGAATTAATTAAGTATCAATATATAATATTCTTAGTGTTTTTTGCACTACATTTTTATGTGCGATTGATACTTAACATTAATAATGGCTTAGTGATTAATACTATTTACTATCAAGTGATGCTTTTGCCTTTTATTTTGGTTATACCAAATACCAAATTAAAGAGGTTAGGTATTATTCTTTTAATTAGTTCTGTACTTTATTCAATGAAAAGAGCAGCTTTTATATCAGTTGCTTTTTCTCTGTTAGTTTATTTGATTTATCAGAAAGATGAAGTATTGAATAATAAAATGTTTAATACTCTAAAAAAAATATCAGTAGTAGGTATAATTATTGCAATTCTTTTATCAATCAATGAACTAATTGGCAGCCGTTTAGGAACAGATATATTTAGTAGGATTATATCTATTTCTGATGATGGAGGAGCTGGTAGATTAAATATTATTAGTGTTTTGTTAAATCAGCTAAAAACAAATAGTTTTGATCAATGGTTTCTAGGCCATGGTTATAATACGACAGCTATTTACACAGGTGGACTAACTGCTCATAACGATTTTCTTGAGATGCTCTTTAATTTTGGAGGGTTTGGTTTGTTATTATATATAGCCTTGTATTTTGTATTAATTAAACAGTCAATTGTTTTTAGAAAAGCAAAATATAGATATTTAGCTTCCTTTAACGCTTCAATTGTGTTGTTTTTTACTACAACTATGTTCAGTCATTTAATTTTTGTACCAACTTATGTAGGTTATTTGAGTTTGTTTTGGAGTTTTTGTATTGTTGATTTTGACAATAACAGATGCAAATTATCAAAAGATGTGTAATTAGATGTATCTTAAGGAATTATTTATTAATTGAGTAAATACAAAATGAGGAGGATTATTATGAAGTGTGGGGTATTGACTTTTCACAGAGCGCAAAACTATGGTGCAATATTGCAAGCATACGCATTACAAAAAAGCATTCATAAAATTGGAGTGGATTGTGAATTAGTAGATTATAGATGTCCATTTATTGAAAAGTATTTTCAACCATTTAGCATCAAATCATTTAAAAATTTCAAAAAAATTGCTGCGATAGTTTTATTGAATGGTCGAGTTATTGATAACCGAAGTAATTTCGAGGATTTTATTAATAATTATTTAAAGACAAGCTCTGAAGTAATTACCAGTAGTGACGAATTGGATGAATTAAATAGTATATATGATACTTTCATAACAGGAAGCGATCAAGTATGGAGTTATTTGACAGCAGGGTTCGACAAAAGTTTTTTTCTTGATTTTGTTGATGATAAAAACAAAAAGAATGCATATGCCGCTAGTTTTGGTGTTGAGAAATTACCAGATGAATTAAAGCTTGAATACAAAAAATTATTAAGTAATTTTGCAAATATATCTGTTCGAGAAGAACAAGGGGCTGATATTGTAAAAGAACTATTAGAGATTGAACCGTTAGTAGTATTGGACCCAACATTGCTTTTGGACAAGAATGAGTGGTTAAAAATAAGTTCTGGTAACTATGAAGAACAGGAGTATTTATTATTGTATGTTATCGCAGAATCTAAGAGTATACTTGATTTGGCTCGAAAAATTGCAAGGAAAAATAATTTAAAAATAGTTTATATTAATGACAGATTGTACAAAAGGTTTGGTATGGAGAATAAAAGCAAATTAAAAGTAACTGACTGGGTAAGTTTGTTTTTGAATGCCAAATATATTGTTACAAATTCTTTTCACGGTGTAGCATTTTCAATTAATTTTCAAAAAGAATTTTTTATGAAATATTTACCTGAACCAGCTAAGGTTAATTCAAGACTACAAAATATATTGGATTTATTTGAACTTGAAGACAGGCACGTAAAGAACTTAAATTGCTTGGATCAGATAGAAAGAATTGATTATGTTAAGGTAAATAGACTTTTAGAAGTAGAAAGAAAAAAATCAATAGAGTATCTAAACTCAATATTTACTAACTGCATAGATAAATAATTAAGTGAAAGAATATGTACTTTGCGCAAAAATAGTACACAATCTTTACAGTTAAGAGTTTGTGTATTCAATTTTAACCTTTACAATTTTATTATAGATTGATCTGATCAAGTCACATAGGCTGTTTCGATACGCAATGCAATATTTGGGATTTTGTTTGTTTCATGTAAACAATTTTTATATTGTGTTAAAGCCCTTTTGTCAGATCAATCTAATTGAGTAATAGATAGAAAAGTGAGACAACTAAAACGAAATCACTGTGACTTACTAATCATTATATATTATTAAATAAAAGAAGGTCATAATAATGGGAAACTCTAGAACTAAAAATTCTGCTAGAAATGCAAGTGTCGCCGCTGTGACTCAGATTATTAACGTTTTAATTACATTTATAACAAGAACGTCTTTTATATTTTACTTAGGGAAAGAGTATTTAAGCATAAATGGTTTATTCATTAGTTTGTTATCTATTCTATCTATAGCTGAGTTAGGCATAAGTGATGCGATTATATACAGTTTATATAAACCTATATCAGAGGATGATAAAAAGAAGGTAACAGCTCTTGTTCAACTATTTCAAAAGGCATATAGATATATAGCTTCAGCGATATTGGTAATTGGGCTAATTTTAATTCCTTTCTTAGATTTAATACTCAAAGACACCCCAAATATAGATGAGAACATTATTTTAATTTATCTATTATTTTTAGCAAATTCGGTATTTTCATATACTTTTGCTTATAAAAATTCCATACTAAAGGCAGATCAAAAAAATTATATAATTCATTTAATTCAACAAGTAATGAGGATAGTTCAAGCGTTAGTTCAAGTTGCTATTTTAATTACTACCCAAAACTATGTATTGTTTTTAATAGTACAAATCATATTCACTTTGGCAATAAATCTTTTAATAATTAGATATGCTAATAAAAACTATCCATATATTAACAAAAATAATGAAGTTGAACTAGAAGAATTTGAGAAAAAAGATATTTTTATTAGTGTAAAATCGATTTTCTTTTATAAGTTAGGTTCCGTAATTCTAACAGGTACAGACAATATTATCATATCAAGGATATTAAACTATATACTTATCGGAGTGTCCTCAAACTATCAAATGATAATTTCTGCAGTTAACAATATAATTATGACTGCCTTTTTAAGCATTGCATCCAGTGTAGGTAATTTGAATACTAAAAATGATTCAAATAACTATAGGGTTTTTAAACAGTTATTATTGCTTGCATTTTGGGGCTTCGGAATTAGTTCAGTATCACTAGTTATACTTTCAAATGACTTTATTGAACTTTGGATTGGAGAGAATTATTTGTTTGAAAAAATAACTGTAATTGCGTTAGTTTCTACTTTTTATATTAATGGTGTTAATGTTGTTACTTATACTTTCAGAACTACAATGGGGTTATTTAGAGAAGCTAGGTTTACACCAATTTTAGCTTCAGTTATAAATATTTCTCTTTCAATATTTTGGGGAAAAAAGTATGGTATTCATGGTATTTTCTTCGCAACAACTATAGCAAGATTGTTTACTTTCGGAACTATTGATGCTGTACTAATTTATAAAAAAAGGTTTAATAAAAAATGCTTAGAGTATTTTTTATTGTACTATAAATACATCGTGTTTTTATTAGGAATTACATTTTTGACAGATAAAGTAGTAGGGAATATACAGATTGATTCTTGGTTAGATTTAATAATTAAAGCCATTATAACATTTGTTTTTTCAAATCTATTATTGATTATAATAGTCTATAGAACAGTTGAGTTTAAAGAAGTAATAAAAAAAAGCTTGAGTCTTATCAATAAAAAAATTAAGGAATAGAATAATAGCAATCAAAGCCATGTTACTAGGAGGTAATAAAACCATGAAAATTACAATAGCAGGTACAGGATATGTTGGATTATCAAATGCTATTTTATTAGCACAAAACAATGAAGTTATTGCACTAGATATAATAAAAGAAAAAGTAGAAATGATCAATAATAAGATATTACCTATAGTTGACGCTGAAGGGGAAGATTATCTTAAAAATAAGGAATTGAACTTAAGAGCAACAACAGATGCATATGAAGCCTTTGAAGAAGC
>DAOUQG010000204.1 GCA_030625765.1 Thermohalobacteraceae bacterium
GATGATAAATTACAAGTATTAGGAATGGAAAAAGGAGAAGGGATAAAAGTAAATGCACCCATACTTCTAGATTGTCCTGTAAATATTGAATGTACAGTTGTAGATTCGATTAAAACTGGGTCGCATGAAATGTTTATAGGAAAAGTGGAATATATTCATGCAAAAGAAGAATTAATAGATGAAAATGGTAGTATTGATTATTCTAAAATAAATCTTTTAAAATTCCGATAAATGAGAGAAAATCAATAGGTTATAGAAGAAAGAAGAATATTTGATATAACAAAGAGATATCAGCACATATCTGGATTAAAGTATATGTAAATGTAAATGTTATAGACTATAATGACATATACTAATAGATTCAGGATGAGCAGATATCTTTATTATTATGAGCAAAAAAATTGGAAATACTTCTAGTATTTTAATCTTTAAAATTGAAACGATATTTATATCTGTAGATTAAAAGGTTAAAAAGGACTGAGTTTCGAAATATATTAATTATTTTCATATGCTTATTATTGACTAATAGTAGTATATGTTTAGATTAATGTAATGTAAATGTTGTTAAGATTATTGACATATGCCCACAACAAAGATATACTTACACTGTAAAGTAATTGGCATATGACAAAAACTGTTGTTATATTCCAAATTTACTAATTATTATCAAACATAAGAAGCGGAATGTGGACAACCTATTTTTGAATTTTGCTTATTAAAATTTTTTGCAGGAGATACTATTGAATTATCTTGAAAGGATCATATAGAGGGGGAATAAAATTGAAATTACAGCTTGATTGCATCCCTTGTTTCTTAAGACAAGTACTTGAGGCTGCTAGAAATAATACAGAAGATAAGAAAATACATGAAGAAATAATGCTGGAGGCAACAAAGATCATTTTAAAGATTGATCAATATAAAACTGCTCCAGAAGTAGGAAGAGACATACACAAAATTGTTAAAAAGCATATAGGAATTGAAGATCCTTATAAAAAACTTAAGGACATGTGCATAGAAACCGCTGAAAAGCTTTACCCTGATATGAAGCACTTTTTATATAAACAAAGTAACAGATTGTATTGGGCTTTGAAAATTTCTGCAGTGGGGAATGTTATGGATGCAGCAATTTATGGGACAAAAAGTGTAAAAGAGAATTTTGCAGAAGAATTCAATAAGGAATTTAAAATTTGTGAAATAGATAAGCTAACAGAGGATCTTAAAAAGGGAAAGAGATTGTTAATTATAGGAGATAATGCAGGAGAAACAGTTTTTGACAGAGTTTTAGTTGAAGAATTATTAGATTGTGAAATTGTTTATGCAGTAAGAAGTAATCCCATTATTAATGATGCTACTATTGAAGAAGCCTATGCATCAAAGCTACATCACGGAGCTAAAATTATATCTACAGGTTGTGATGCTCCAGGAGTAATATTAGATGAGTGTAGTGAAGAATTTAAACAAATATACAATAAGGCTGATGTTATTATAAGTAAAGGACAGGGAAATTATGAGACATTATCTGATGAAGGTAGAGGAATATTCTTTCTACTCAAGGCAAAATGTCCTGTAATTGCTAATAATATAGGAGTAAAAGTAAATGATTATGTATTAATACAAAAATAACTATTCATTGAATTAATAATTATTTAAAACGGGCAATGTATTTACAAGCAATTATTTAATGAGGAATCAGATGATTATAAATTTCAAAATAACTGGGATAGGAAAGTAGAACTAAAGGTAATTCAGTTTATGATGGGGGGGAATATGGATGAGAATAACTAAGTTGACACAAGTTTATTTTTCACCTACTGGGACAACTGAAAAAATAGTTTCATCTATAACTCAGTGGTTAAAACTTGGTAAAGCTAGAGACATAAATTTAACCACCCAACAAGCTCGGGATAATTTTAGCATAGAGTTGGATGAGAATGAATTACTAATTATTGGAGTTCCAGTATATGCTGGGAGAGTCCCTGATTTTTTAATACCAATATTAAGAAGATTAAAGGGAACTAATCAACCAGTTGTTTTAGTCTCTGTATATGGTAATGTAGGTGAAGGAAAAGCACTCATACAGTTAAAAGATTTATTAGAAAAGAGAGGCTTAAAAACAATTGGAGCTGCATCATTTGTAGGAGAACATTCTTATTCTAGTAAAGAATTTAAAATTGGTCACGGAAGACCTGATGAGTATGATTTTAGTAAAGCTAAAGAATTTAGTGAAAAAATAATAAATAAACTTAATAAATATGCCAACAGTGAAAACATACCAAAATTGGAGTTGAATATGAGTAAAACTATTTTTTCTAGGATAATTGATATCTTACCATTTCCTCAGTATGGTGCTAAAAAGTTTATTGAAAAGCCTGAACTAAATCATGATAATTGTAATAATTGTAAAGCCTGTGTTGATTTATGTCCAGTAAGAGCAATTAATAAGCAAACATTAATAATAGATGAAAGATTATGCATCCGATGTATGTCTTGCGTGAAAAAGTGTCCCAATGGAGCAAGAACATTAGAGTATAAGAGATCTATATTATTGAAAAGCTTTTTTAGACTGAACAGAAGTCAAAAACGCAAAGAACCAAATATTTATGTTTAAGATATGAACTTCATATAACGTGATGTTTGCTAAAGTAAAATTTTAGTATTTCAATTGCTTAAGGGGCGGTAAAATGGGAAGAAAATTTTGTTATTGCAAATGGTGCGGTACTTAGTATAGATAAATTTATGACAAATAAAATGAAAAAATTGATTAGTTGAGGAGTCAAGAGTATGAGAGAATTTGACAATTTATTAAGAAGATTTGATTTAGACTATTTTGGAAATGGGAAGCATAAAATTTCCTTTGAGAAAATGATGGAATTAAAAAAACAAAACAAAGTATTTATTCTTGATGTAAGAACAAAAGAAGAAAATGAGTGTGTAAAATTCGAATTTGCTAAAAACATTCCTACAAATGAAATCCCTGATAAAATCAATGAAATACCAAAAGATAAAACAGTAGTAGTATTTTGTTCTTCTACTACTAGGTCAACTATTGTTTATGCTTATTTACTATTAATGGGTTATAATGATGTGAAGATTTTATTAAATAGTATTAGTGAAATCGCAGGTTTCTTTAAGCCTGGATATGTGCTCAAACATCTTGACAATATTAATAGTACTGATTAGGAACAGGTGAGTGAAATGACTTCAGTACTAATAATGAGTATTATAATATTGATTATAGCTATTTCAATGTCAATGGTAGGAAAAGGTGGAGGCAACTTCTACGTATTAGCAATGGTATTAGCTGGTATTTCAATGCATAATGCAGCTACTACTTCACAACTGATAATGATGGTAACTTCAATTACTTCAATGATTGTTTTCAATAAACATAGAAAAGTTGATTGGAAGCTAGCATTGATTATTGATCCACCTACAGATATTATGGCTTTTGTTGGAGGGTACTTTGCTGGGAATATTGAGGGTACGACTTTAAAATTAATGTTTGCTATGTTACTAGTAGTAATATCAATTTTTATGTTTATTTCAGTAAAGGAAAAACCTATAAAACAAAATGATAAATTTGGTTACTGGAATAGAATTTTTGGAGAATATAAATATACTGTTAATCTATGGCTTACTTTACCCATTACAGCTATAGTTGGTTTTTTTGCTGGTGCTATTGGAATTTCAGGAGGAGCTTTCAAAATTCCGCTTATGGTTATGTTGTGTGGTATACCTATGGAAATAGCAGTTGGAACTTCATCAGCGATGGTTGCAGCTACAGCTTTAATGGGATTTATAGGGCATAGTATTAATGGTGATTTTAATCCTCAATTAGCAATACCTTTTACTGTTGTTGCTGTAATTGGAGGGTTAATAGGAAGTAAGTATGCTATTAAAAGTAAACCTAAAAACTTGAAAAAAATTTTCGCTGTAACAAATCTACTAGCTGCAATAACTATGATAATTAATATTATTAAGTAAAACCAGAAGGTTTTACTACTTGAGAAATAGCTGAAACGTTTAATTAGAAGTTATCAGGAATTTATTAATTTAATTAAGTATAGTTATTCAAATATTGAATAAAGCTGTAGAGAAATGAGATGGAAGAATTATTTAACAAAATTAAAATATAAAATACAATTAGAGTTAAGAAGGATTTCTATGATATGGGATAGAAATAAAATTATTCTGTATTTACAAATAAAGGGGGAGAATTATGAAAAAAATAGGTATCATCATATGTGGGCGTTATCAGTCTTGCGGGGGAGGAAAATGCTTGCGGGCAGTTGAAGAGAGAGTAGGTGGATTTTCTATTTATCCTAAGGATGAAGAAATAAAGGTAGTAGGGTATTCTTATTGTGGAGGATGTCCCGGGGGTAATATTGAATATGTTCCTGAAGAAATGAAGAAAAACGGAGCAGAGGTTATACATCTTGCAACAGGATTAGTAGTAGGCTATCCACCATGTCCAAGGATAAGACAGTTTAAAGAATTTATAGAGAATCATTACAACTTAAAAGTAGTTATCGGTACTCACCCAATTCCATTAAAATATTTTGAGGCACATAGTAAATTAAGTCATTGGAATAATATGAGGATGGAAGACATAGCAGGTCACTTGATGAAAGAAGATAAGGAGATTATGAAAGCATACAATTAATACCTAACAACCCATTATATATAAATATGATGGGTTGTTTTTTTGGAACAAGCGAAAGGTCACTTCAAACCGCTCTGCTGTATCTGTTTATAGTCTTATTTTTTCGCTTAAAATTATTTTTCTTCTTTTCTATAATGTATTACATTAACAGGACATACATCATGACATTTGAAGCATACTAAACAATATTTTGATATTATTCGCGCCTTTTCTTCGAACTCAATCGCTTCTGAAGGACATACTTCAGGACATTTTCTACATGATATACATCCATCCACTTTCATATGACGTTTTGAGAATTTGCCTGTAAAGCTAAGAAGCATTCCCCAAGGGCATAAATATCTATGCCACGTATTTTCATTAAGGAATAGTGTTGTTAGTGCTCCCAAAGAGATTATAATAACTGGAAGAGGGAATTTCTTTCCTGTTCTCATGGTATATATGGTATACCCTAACCCTATCAAAAACAATATGAATACGAAACCTCTTAATATCTTTGACTTAAAGAAATCTGGTATTACATGTTTGTGAAGTTTTAGCTTTTTGCTAATGTATTTAGTTGGTCTAATCACTGTATAAATAGGACAGATCCATCCACAATAAAATCTTCCAAAAAAAGCAGCTAAGAAAATGGAAATAAAGATTAGTGCCATCCA
>DAOUQG010000027.1 GCA_030625765.1 Thermohalobacteraceae bacterium
CCAAGCCACATTCCCTTAGAGAATGCTTTTTCTATCACTTTAAGGTTTCCTTCATTCCCTGCATGTGCCCAAAGAAATTTCGAAAAATTAAAACTCTCTCTTTCTAATATATCTATAGCTTCTTCTGCCATTTTAGCCTCAAGTAAATGACAATGAATTGGCATTCCTGTTGCTTTACTTGCTTCAATTGCAGCTTTTAAAATCTTTTTATCTACAGTAGGCAAAGAACCATTTCCTTCATCGCCAAGAAGTAATTTTATATACCCTGGTCGAATTACTATATTATCAACATTATCTAGTCCATTTTCGAAATCTTGAATCCACCTCTTTGTGAGCTCTTTTTCGTTAAAGCTTTTATGAATTTCATATATACATCTCTGAAATGGCATACCTGTGTTTGGTATTATATTAATTCCAAATTGTCTAGATAATTTTTGCATTAGTATTAAGTTTTGTCCACCTCTCGGAGGTGATGTTTCAACAATAGTTCTACAACCATTTTTTTTAATCTTTTTAAATACAGGTGATAATAAATTAAACAACATCTCAATTGTTTCATCATCATACATCTTATAAAAATATAATTTCCATGATTCTCTATAGTCCCATGCAAGATGCTCATGAGATAATGTAACTCCTAATTCCTCTTTCTTTATAGGTCCTGTAACAGTATAAATCATTTTTTTGCCCCCTTAATTTTAAACTGATATAGATTTAAAACACTTATCTTAAATGAACCTCATTTTTATTACTAAATAATAACAAACAATAGCTGACTCCAGTATGTCATCTAATAAAATATTTTTATATTTTTATAAATTTTTTCTCATAAATAGATGTGTTCAAAGATGTTCAATTGAAGCACCTATAGAACTTAAATCATCAGTGAATTTAGACTATATCAAAAGAACCATTCCTTTGAAATAATCCCTATGATATACTGATAACACAAAAAGAGAACCCTAAATATTAGAATTCTCTTCGACATTATAAACTACTATATATTATTTTTATCTTTCACCCTTATCATAAGGTTTTCCAATTGCTCTTGGTCCTGCTGATTTACCAGAGAATACTACTAGAGCAATAATTGTTAATACATATGGGAATGCCCAGAAAAATTCATATGGAAGCTTGCTTAAAAATGGAACTTGGAAAGCAATCACGCCTAAAGCCTGAGAAAATCCAAAGAATAATCCTGCGCCTAAAACTCCAATAGGATGCCATTTCCCAAAGATTAAAGCTGCTAGAGCAATAAACCCTGTACCATGAATAGACATATGAGTATACTGAATGTCCTGTGATAAAACCATTATAGATCCACCTAATCCAGCAAATAGACCTGAAAGGATTACTCCGATGTATCTCATTCTATAAACATTTATACCCATAGAATCCGCAGCTCCTGGATGTTCACCCACTGCTCTCAATCTTAATCCAAAAGGTGTTTTGAACACAACATACCAAACTATGATAGCTAACAAAATAACTATAAATGACGTGATATGAACTTTACTAAAGAACGCATCTCCTATTAAAGGAATATCAGATAAAAATGGTATTTCTTGTTTCTTTATTCCATATAAGAATGTTCTTGTTCTTTGCTGATTAAAAATAATCTGACACAAATAAATAGTTAATCCACCAGCAAGTAGGTTTATTGCTGTACCGCTAATTACCTGATCCGCTCTTAAGTTAATACTAACGTATGCATGAATAAGTGAGAATAAACCTCCTGCTATTATACCTGCTATTATTCCAACCCATGGGCTTAATACTCCTAAAGATGGTTCTACAAGAACTGTTACAGTTGCAGAAGTAAAAGCACCAATCATCATTAAACCTTCGAGTCCTATATTTACAACTCCTGATCTTTCACTAAATAATCCTCCTAAAGAAGTTGAAATAATTGGAGCAGCTGATGCCAATGTAAGTGGCATTATTATCTTTATAAACTGAATAAAATCCATATTATTTCTCCTCCTTTCCTAAACGAGCTAAAAATCTCTTTATACCATAATTCATAGCAGCAAATAACACAATAAATGCCATTATTATATGTCCAATTTCCTTGGGAACACTTGCTAAAGCCATTGCACTTGAGCCTGCTTTAAGTGCTCCGAAGAGCATACCAGATATTATAATTGCAAATCCACTATTGTTTCCAAGTAGTGCTACAGCTATTCCATCGAATCCATAGCCTTCAGCACTTGCTATTACCCTAGCATAGTCAAATGTACCAACTGAAATCATAGCTCCTGCAAGTCCAGCAAAGGCACCAGAAATCATCATAGATAGAATGATATTTCTATTAACCTTCATACCAGCATACTCTGATGCTGTTGGATTAAATCCAACAGATCGTAGCTCATATCCAAAAGTAGTACGTTCAATTATAAACCAAAATACTATTGCACCTAATACTGCTATTAAAAAACCCCAGTGTAATCTTGAGTGATTAGTAATGTTTGATAAAAATTCACTGCTAAGGCTTGCTGATGGTAATATGTCAACACTTCTTGTCTTTGTACTTCCAGGCAAAGCCTTAATGGCATAATTTATCAAATGTAACGCGGAATAATTCATCATAATTGTTACAACAACCTCATGTACTTTATACTTAGCTTTAAGAAAACCAGGTACAAATCCCCATAAAGCACCAGCTACTGCTGCTGACATCAGAACTAAAGGTAAATGTATATATGCAGGTACATCTACAAATATTCCAACAACAACTGCAGCGAAAGATCCAACAATTAACTGTCCTTCTGCGCCAATGTTAAACAAACCAGTTCTAAATCCAAATGCTACTGATAATCCAGTAAATATCAACGGAGACGACGCTACAAACCATTCTCCAAATTTTCTTGGATTTCCTACGACTCCTTTAACTAATGCTCTATATCCCTCTAACGGGTTAATCCCAGTAATAATCATTATTATTGCACCAGCTAAAAATCCAAACAAAACTGAAAGAAGTGGAACTACAAACTTATGATTTTTTTCATTTCTAAGGAAATCTATCATTTTCTGTCACCTTCTTCCTTATCAGTAGTTGAGCCAGCCATCATAAGCCCTAACTGTTGTTCTGTAGCTTTTTGGGCTTCAACAACTCCAACTATTTTGCCTTCATAGATAACTGCAATTCTATCACTTACATTCATTATTTCATCAAGCTCTAAAGATACTAAAAGCACAGCTTTGCCTTTGTCTCTTTCCTCTATTAGCTTTTTGTGAATAAACTCTATAGCTCCAACATCTAACCCTCTTGTAGGTTGTCCAGCTATTAGCAGCTTTGGACTTCTGTCTATTTCACGAGCTACTATCGCTTTTTGTTGATTTCCTCCAGACATTGCTCTTGTTGTAGTCTCAATACCTTGTCCACTTCTCACATCAAATTCATCAATTAATTCTTGAGCCTTTTTCTTTATTTCTTCAGCATTTAATATCCCATTCTTAGAGTAGGGCTGCATATAATACGTCTGTAACACTAGATTTTCTGCAAGCTTGAAATCAAGTACAAGTCCATGCTTGTGTCTATCCTGAGGGATATGACCTAATCCGATTTCTGTTCTCTTTCTAACATTAGTATTTGTTACATCGTGTCCAAGGAGCTCAATTTTACCTGATTCTATTTTTCTAAGTCCAGTAAGAGCCTCAATTAACTCTGATTGCCCATTTCCATCTACTCCTGCGATACCTAATATCTCACCAGCTCTTACTTCTAAGCAAAGCCCATTTACAGCATTTAAATCCCTTGAGTCTTTAACAACAAGACCAGTTATTTTTAGAACAGATTCCTTTGGATTCGCATCTTCCTTTTCAACAACAAAGCTAACTTCTCTACCAACCATCAAGGATGCAAGAACTTCCTCAGATGCATCTTCAACATCTACTGTATCAATATATTTACCTCTTCTTATGATGGTACATCTATCAGCTACAGCTTTTATCTCTTTAAGCTTATGAGTAATTAAGATTATTGACTTTCCTTCTTTAACTAGTCTTCTCATAATATCCATTAGCTCAGATATCTCTTGAGGTGTTAAAACTGCTGTAGGCTCATCGAAAATGAGAATCTCAGCATTTCTATAAAGCATTTTTAATATTTCCACACGCTGCTGCATTCCAACTGTTATGTCTTCAATCTTTGCAGATGGATCAACATCAAGCCCGTATTTCTTTGATAATTCTTTGATTTCTTTTGCTGCTTTTTGAGTATTTATTCTTCCATTTTCTGTTGGTTCTTGCCCCAAAATAATGTTCTCAGTGACTGTAAAATTATGCACAAGTTTAAAATGTTGGTGAACCATACCTATACCTAGACCATTGGCAATATTAGGGTCTGTGATATTTACGTTCTCACCCCTAACTTTTATTTCTCCCGCTTCAGGTTGATATAAACCAAATAAAACACTCATTAAAGTAGATTTACCTGCTCCGTTTTCTCCTAACAAAGCATGTATTTCTCCAGGCTTAACCTGTAATGTTATGTTGTCATTTGCAACAATACCTGGAAATTCTTTTCTGATATTAAGCATTTCAATAATATATTCCATACTTGCTCTCCTCACTTTTTCTAAGGCTAAAATCAATGTCATTATACCACAAAATCACATTTGATTCTACATTTAGTGCTATGATTTACAATTACAAGTGTGATAGCTAATTCTAAGTGAAATTGGCTAATTTTATAATAAATATTAGCAAATAAACATTGTTGACTTTCTTAAATAATTAAAAAATAAGCCCATTATTAATGGGCTTGTTTTTTTAATCTTTACTTGATAAAGTCAGCTAGTTCATCCATTGTTGCAGGAACTTTTATTTCTCCAGCTACAATCTTCTTCTTATAATCTTCTATTTCCTTAACTACTGCCTTGTCTAGGTTTGGATTCTCTTCAGGGATTCCAACTCCGTCATCTGCTAAAGTAAGAGCTATGATTTCTCCACCTGGGAACTTACCGTCTTTAGCAGCTTGGATCATATTATAAGCAGCAACGTCTACTCTCTTCATCATTGAAGTTAAAACAGCAGATTTTCCATCAGCCATTTTACCATCTTCATACTGGTCTTTGTCAACACCGATTACCCAAACATCTTCTCCGTTTTCTCTTCTGCCTTTAGCTTCGTTTATTGCACCATTTCCTGTACCGCCAGCAGCATGATAGATTACGTCTACGCCTTGATCATACATAGTTGAAGCTATTTGTTGTCCTAATCCAGGATTTCCAAAATCACCAGCATATTGATCAATTACTTCGATTGTTGGATCTACTGAATGAACGCCAGCAGCAAAACCAGCATGGAATTTTCTGATTAGATCAAAGTCAACTCCACCGATAAATCCTACCTTCTTAGTCTTAGTTGCTCTAGCAGCAGCAACACCTACTAAGAAAGAACCTTGCTCTTCAGCAAATACTACTGAAGCAACATTTGGCTGAGCTACAACCATGTCTATGATTGTGAAGTTAGTATCTGGATACTGAGGAGCAACCTCTGTCATTGAATCACCAAATAAGAAACCTGCAGCAATCACTATATTGTAGTTATCATCTCCGAAAGCACTTAAATTTGGTATGTAATCTGCTTCTTCGTTAGATTGAATATACTTGTATTGTCTTCCTTCTTTCCACTTGTTTTCTTCAGCGTATTTTTGAACGCCTTCCCAAGTTCCTTGGTTAAATGATTTGTCATCAATTCCTCCTGTATCAGTAACAAATCCTACTCTGAATGATACATCCTCACTATACTTTTCTGCACATCCAGCTAATAAACCAATAACTAAAATGCTAACCAATAATAAAGATAAAGCTTTTTTCATTTAAAATCCTCCCTTTAAAAGAATACATTTACTACTTTCCTACTTTAATATTCTACACCAATAAATAAATTCCTTCAACTAATTATAATAAAATTTAGATTTATTAATCTTTATTTATCAAATATCACAATTTTGATGTTGAATATGTGAAATGTATTAACTCATTTTCAACCTACCTGTACTTATTTATTCCTTCCTTAGTAACTATTCCTTTAATTAATTTACTCTTAGTAACTTTTTCACTAGAAAATTTGTATGCCTTTTGAATTATCTCTTCGGCTTTACTTTTCTTGTCTTCATCGTTAGCATAAATGGTTGCAATCGGCTCTCCCATTTCTACATAATCACCAATCTTTTTGTGAAGAATGATTCCTACTGACAGGTCAATTTCACTTATCTTTGTCTCTCGACCAGCACCCAATACTAATGCAGCTAACCCTATATCATCAGCCTTAATATTTTTAACATACCCTGCACAGCCTGAATTGACAGGTTCAATAATTTTAGGTGCTTCAAATAATGATAGGTCATCAACATAGTCTGAATTACCACCTTGAGCAGTTATTAGTTCCTTAAGCTTCTTAAGACCTTCACCTGAAGATATAATTTTCTCTAATTTTTCTCTTGCTTCATCAGTATCTTTAGCTGCATTTCCAAGTATAAGCATATGTGATCCCAGTGTTAGGCATAATTCCTCCAAATCTTCTGGTCCTTGTCCTTTTAATGTATTTATAGCTTCTTTCACTTCTAAGATATTTCCAACTGCATGTCCCAACGGCTGATCCATTTCCGTAATTACAGCTATTGTGTTTTTGCCAACACTTGTACCGATATCTACCATTTCACTAGCTAATTCAAAAGACGCATCTTCATCCTTCATAAAAGCACCACTACCAGTTTTGACATCCAACACTATAGCATCAGCGCCCGCAGCAATTTTTTTACTCATAATACTGCTTGCAATCAATGATAAATTTTCTACAGTAGCAGTAACATCACGAAGTGCATATAATTTCTTGTCTGCTGGAGCTAAATTGGATGTCTGACCTCCGATAGCTATTTTTATGTTATTAACATTTTCTATAAATTTCTCTACAGTCATTTCTACAGAAAAACCTTTGAAGGACTCCAGCTTATCAATAGTACCACCTGTATGACCCAAGCCCCTACCTGACATTTTTGCAACAGGTACACCAGCAGCTGCAACAATTGGTGCAAGTATTAAAGTAGTAGTATCTCCTACCCCACCTGTGCTATGCTTATCAACCTTCACACCATTAATTTTTGATAAATCTACTGTGTCACCACTATTAACCATTGCCATAGTTAAGTCTTTAGTTTCTCTTTTGTTCATCTTTTGGAAATAAATTGCCATCATTAATGCTGAAACTTGATAATCAGGAATATCTCCTTTTATGTATCCATCAATAATAAAATTTATCTCTTCTGTAGATAATTTTTCTCCACTCCTCTTTTTCATGATTAAATCATACATTCTCAAAATAATCACCTCATTATTTTGGTATTGTGTTTAGTGATTTTAGATTAATACCCATTATTATTTGTTGCTATTCCTTCTACGATCGCAATTGATGAGCTAGCTCCAATTCTTGTTGCACCTGCATTTATCATCTTGATTGCATCTTCTCTAGTTCTAATTCCACCAGAAGCTTTAACTCCCATATCAGGACCTACTGTATTTCTCATTAATTCTATATCTTCAGTTTTTGCCCCACCTGTACTAAAACCAGTAGAAGTTTTTACGAAGTCTGCTCCCGCCTCTTTTGATAACTCACATGCTTTTACAATCTCTTCTTTAGTTAAAAGACATGTCTCAAGTATTACTTTTACTAATGCATCTCCAGCTGCTTCTATAACTGCCTTAATATCATTTAATACATAATCAAAATCCTCATCCTTTAGTGCTCCTATGTTCATTACCATATCAATTTCATCTGCTCCAAGCTGAGTAGCTCTTTTTGTTTCAAAGGCCTTGCTTTGAGTATCCATAGCTCCTAAAGGAAATCCTACAACAGTACAAACCTTAACATCTGTTCCCTCCAATTCCTGTGAAACAAGCTTAGTATAACTACTATTTACACAAACAGATTTAAAATTATACTGCTTTGCTTCTAGGCAAACCTTCTTGATATCAGATTTTTTTGCGTTTGGTTTTAGATAAGTATGATCTATCATTGATGCAATGTTCATAGAAAACCCTCCTTTTATAATATACTTCATTTTGTTTAAATTTAACTTGTTAATTTAAAAAAGTCCCTAGATAAATTATCTATGGGACGAGTCAAGCTGCTCGTGTTATCACCCTTTGAATATGTAAAAAAACTATTCTATATAATACCAATATATTAGTAATTTAGTACTTTGTCAATAGCTGAAATATATTATCACAAGTATTATAATAACACAATTGATTTTGATTTATGGTAATCATTATTATTTACCTATCTTTGAATATTGATTAAAAAAACTTAATATTATTTTTTAACAATTTATCTATATTTTGCACATGCATAATTAATCTGATAAAATATATATACTATTATTCATTAGGAGGTATATCATGAATAAAAAACAGCTTATTGAAAAGGCTATTGAAGCTAAAAAGAATTCTTATTCGCCTTATTCAAAATTTAAAGTTGGTGCATCTGTATTGACTGAAAATAACAAAATATATACTGGATGCAATATTGAATCTGCTGCGTTTTCTCCAACTATATGTGCCGAAAGAACAGCAATAGCGAAAGCTATTTCTGAAGGTGAAAGAAAAATCTCAGCAATTGCAGTAGTTGGTGATTCTGAATGGACATATCCATGCGGAGTTTGTAGACAAGTAATTAGAGAATTTGCTGATAATAATACTCTAATAATAATTGTAAAGTCTATTGATGAGTATAGAGAATATTCACTCGAAGATTTATTACCGTATAGCTTCGGTCCTGAAGACTTAAAATAATTATCTAATGATTTTAGATTAAACATCTCGTTAAATTGCTTAAGAATAAATAAATGGAGGGTATATATATGGATTTATTGAATAAAATTAATTCTGCATCAGATTTTATTAAATCAAAAGTAGATAAATCTCCAAAAATAGGTTTGATTTTAGGTTCTGGTCTCGGTATTCTAGCTGAGGAAATAACAAATAAAAGTATAATAAAATATAGTGATATTCCATATTTTCCTGCATCGACTGTCAAAGGCCACGCAGGTCAATTAGTTATCGGTGAGTTAGAAGGGAAGAATGTTATTGCAATGCAAGGACGATTTCACTATTATGAGGGGTATTCTCTTGAAGAAGTTACTTTTCCTGTAAGGGTAATGAAAAGCTTAGGAGTTGAAAAAATAATCGTTACTAACGCAGCTGGAGGAGTTAATGAAGAATTTGTACCAGGTGATTTGATGATTATAAATAGTCACATTAATTTTACTTTTGATAACCCACTTATAGGTAAAAACTATGATGAATTAGGTCCTAGATTCCCCGATACATCTAACGCCTACAATGAAAATTTAATTGAATTAGCTAAGAAAACTGCATGTGATTTAGAGTTTAATATAAAAGAGGGAACATATATGTGGTTTACAGGTCCTACATATGAAACTCCTGCAGAAATAAGAATGGCAAGGACTCTAGAAGCAGATGCAGTTGGAATGTCAACAGTTCCAGAGGTTATAGTTGCAAGACATAGCGACATGGAGGTGCTTGGAATTTCATGTATTACAAACATGGCAGCTGGTATTTTAGATCAGCCATTAAGTCATACTGAGGTTATTGAAACTACTCAAAAAGTAAAAACAAGATTTATAGAGCTTGTTAGAAAAATTCTAAAAAACATATAAGGAGGAATATGAATGAGATTGCTAAATAAGGTTAAAGAAACGTCTGAATATATCAGCGAAAAAATATCTATCGAACCAGAGATTGGGCTAATACTTGGTTCAGGCTTAGGTACTTTAGCGAATGAAATAGAGGATCCTACATACATAAAATATGAAGATATTCCTAATTTCCCAGTTTCAACAGTTGAGGGTCATGAAGGACAGCTAGTAATTGGTATTCTAAATGGTAAGAAGGTACTTGCTATGCAAGGTAGGTTCCATTATTACGAGGGTTACTCAATGGAAGAAGTTACTTTTCCAGTTAGAGTTATGAAGCTACTTGGAATAAAAACATTAATAGTTACAAATGCATGTGGTGGTATGAATAAAGAGCTTTATCCAGGTGCTTTGATGCTAATAAATGACCATGTTAATTTTATGGGTGATAATCCTTTAATTGGACCAAATCATGAAGAATTTGGACCAAGATTTCCAGATATGTCTCATGCATATGATGAAGAATTAATAAATCTTTCTAAAAAAGTTGCAACAGAGCTAGAGTATGATATTAAAGAAGGTGTATATGCTGCTATTAGTGGTCCTTATTTTTTCTCAAGAGCTGAGCTTAAAATGCTTAGAATTCTAGGAGGAGACGTTATCGGTATGTCTACTGTTCCAGAGGTTATAGTTGCTAATCATATGGGACTAAGAGTTTTAGGAATTTCCTGTGTAACTGATATGGCCATAGCTGATGAAATAGTTTCCATTTGCCATGAAGAAGTTATAGCTGTTGCAGCACAAACAAGACCAAAATTCATAAAATTAGTAAAAGAAATATTAAATCAAATTGAAAATTAGATATTTTTACAGCCTTGAGGATATCCTCAAGGCTGTTACATGTATTACAAACTTATTTTCACATGCTCAAACACAAAAATAAAAAACACAAAACACTTGAATTTAGATTATTATTACCCGTCTATTCTACACTTAAAATATACTCTTTCAAAATCTCATTGTTCTCAAGACATTGTGGACCCTTTATACTACCTTAGTTTCACCTCTAAATACTTGATTATATATTTGAGTACTAAATATGAATAATAAGTTGCATGATATAACTATTAATGCTATTATATAGCAAATATTTCTATATGTACATATTATCAAATCTGTAATGAAAAATTTAGAATTTTTTCAATAAATGTAGAAAATAGTACCTTTTTGTGTTAAACTAACGGTAGTTATAGGGGGGAGTAAATTGATTTATTTTATTGTAAATCCAAATTCTCAAGGTGGCAATGGTTTAAAGATATGGAATAAAATTCATGAAGTGCTTGAGGAAAAAGAAGTAGAATATCACGTTTATTTTACAGAATACCCTAAGCATGCTATTAAAATTTCTGCTGATATTACATCTGATAATACAAATAAAACTATTGTAATTTTAGGTGGAGATGGTACTGTTAATGAAGTTATTAACGGAATCGAAAACCCTGAAAATATTACACTTGGTTATATTCCTGCTGGCTCAGGAAATGATTATGCAAGAGGATTAAATATACCATTTAATACTTATGATGCTTTAGATGTAATACTTGATGTAAACAGGAAAACAATAGAAATTGATCAAGGCCGTGTACAGTTTTTTGATGGAAAATCTCATAGATTTGCAAGTAATGGTGGAATTGGATTTGATGCAGAGATTGCAAAGGATGCATGTAATTCAGAACTTAAAAATTTTTTAAATAAAATAAAGCTAGGTAAGTTAATATATGTAATATCATTATTGAAACAGATATTTATCTACAAACCTGTCAAAGCAGAAATTGAAATTGAAGGACAGGTAACCAATCATAGCAATTTATTATTTACAGCTTTTAACGTTAATCCTTTTTGTGGCGGTGGCATGAAAATGTGTCCTGATGCAAATCCAAGTGACAGATTAATAGATATATGCATAGCGAACAACATAACAAAATTAAGAATATTTTCACTTTTCCCTACAATTTTTTCAGGCAATCACATTAAACTTGAAGGAATTAAAACTATGCAGTCTAATAAAATAAATATCAAGCTAGATAGACCAGTCGCAGTACACACTGACGGTGAGATTCACGGAAAACACGATTTTATAAGCCTTGAATGTACACCTTTTCAAGTGAAAATGATCGTTCCGAATCAACCTACTGAAAATATTTCAAAATTTGAATAACTATACTTGTTTTCTTTTCATACACACTAATGGAAAATGCAAATAAGCCCTTGATTATTTCATAATCAAGGGCTTAAAAGTTAGCAAATATAGTTATTTATTACTAGAGCTTATTAACAATTAAGTTACCCGATTCATACTTTTTTAACCCTCTGTAGAAAAACCAGTATGCAAAAACACTCCATAGTATCACAAACACAAATAGTATTAATAACCACTTTATCGAGAAATTATTGATTATTCTTACTGGTATCAAGGATACAAAAGCGGCTGGAACAACTGAATATATAACAAGCTTTGCAATCCCTTTATAAATTCCCTCAGGGTATATACTAAATGTAATCATAAATTCAGAAATCAACCCCGCAATTCCTTCAGCATTGCCTATAAAAAACGTCAACGAATTGGCAATAACTAAAATACTTGTAAAAAATAATGCAGCAGTACAATTGAATAATAAGAACAGCATAAAATCACTTATATTTAATCCATTGACACCTATGAATAAAATTATTCCGTAAAACATATCGCCCCAAGCTGATATGATAGTTCTAGATGAAATCAAATTTACTAATACATCCTTTGGCTGCAATAAGTAGGAATCTAATTCACCAGTCATTATTATCTCAGTTATCCGTCTAACATTCCCAAATATTACATGTGAAAGACCAAACGCAGTAGAGGATATTGCCCAAAGCATCATTACATCTTTAAATCCATATCCACCAATGCTCTCGACATTTTCAAAAAGTATCCACCAAAAGAAAATAAAAGAACCATTATTGATTATCATACCTAGAACCTGAATGATAAAGCTTGCTCTATACTCCATTGAAGAGTAAAGATTAAATTTGAAGTACATTCCTATGAGTTTAATATTTTTCTTAGCCTCCGTTAACATTTAGAGCTCTGACCCCCTTCCTAAAAATTAACAATGATATTATTAAAAACAACAATAGATATCCAAGCTGAAATAATACTGTAGATACAAAATCTGAATAAGAAAACTTCACAGCTAGTCTGGCTGGACCATATGTTACATATGCAAAAGGAAGATTTTTTGCAATTTTCTCTAACCAATTCGGAAACATATCAATAGGAATCAACATCCCCCCTAGAGTAAAAACTAATTTTTGATATATCCAGAAAAATGGACTGTTCTCTTCCAACCAGAAAGCCGTAAGTGATAATGATATATGTATGAAAAAGTTTATTATAATACCTAGTAATAATGAGAGTAAAATAAATGGTAAATGTCTAAAATCAAAGTTAATTAATGGACCTACATATAAAAAACCTATTGCTACCCCAATAATTACATTTGTAAAAAGCTTAACTCCAATCTCTCCTAACGAATTAGATAAACTGTAAAAAATATAGTTATATGGTTTATTAAGCATATATGCAATATTACCATTTTTCACATCTCTAGATACTTCTGTAAAAACATTTGATCGAGATAACGTCACTAACTCAGTAACAATCAAATACCATATTATTTGATTAAGACTAAAACCAGCTATCGTGCTTCCCTTTTGACTATATATATTTGTCCATAGCATTAACATGATATATATAATAAACATAAAGAAAAAATTTCTAGCGATGAAATTACTTACATAAACTAGATTATTAGATGCACTAACCTTCATCACATGTAAGTATTTAGCTATCTTCTTCAACTCTATCACCACCTATGCTTTTCTGCTGATATATATTAGAAATAATCTCTTCTAAAGGAGGATCAGATATAGTTATATCAGCAACTTTTCCTAATTTAATTAATTCTGTTATTATTTCATCAATATCACAAACTGAGCTGTCTATTTCAACTTTCACAGCGTATCCTTTGCTTTTTAATATAGTGACATCTGGAATGTTAATATTAACTGCTTCATTATACTTGATGTCAATTACTTTCTTGTTCATATAATTATATTTTAAATTTTTAACTGTTTCATTTAACACAATTTCTCCATGATTTATAATAATTGCTCTTTTACATAACTGTTCTATATCACCAGCATCATGTGAAGTAAGAAAAATAGTTGATTTTTCTTCTTTATTGAGTTTTTTTATAAGATCTCTGATTTTTTGCTTAACTACAACATCTAAACCAATAGTTGGCTCATCTAAGAAAATTATCTCTGGATTGTGAAGTAATGAAGCAGCTATTTCACATCTTATCCTTTGCCCTAATGATAATTTTCTAATTGGAATTTCCAATAATTCTTTAATTTCAAATAACTCGGTCAAATATGCAATTCTCTTTTCAACATATGAATCTGATAATTCATAAATCTTACCAAGTAGATGAAAGCTGTCTAACGGAGGAAGGTGAAACCAAAGCTGCGATTTCTGTCCAAATACAGTTCCTATCTTGTATGATAATTCTTTTCTATTTTTTGCAGGTATTAGCCCAATTACATCAATATCGCCAGAGGTAGGGTGTAAAATACCTGTAAGCATTTTGATAGTAGTTGATTTTCCAGCGCCATTAGGACCAATAAAAGCTAATATCTCACCTTTTTCTACTTCAAAGGAAATATCATTTACTGCTTTTACTTCCCGATATGTAGGATTAAATATCGACTGAATACTTCCTTTTAGTCCAGCCTTTTTTGTTTTTACTTTGAAATTTTTCTTTAGATTTTTGACATTTATTATGTTCATAATAGCACCCCCAAAAACTCTTTTTGAAATATAATAAGCCCGAAGGAAGGTCTCATCGAGACTCGTCCTTCGGGCTTTTTTCCCAAAAGTGTAGATAATAATCCTGTATCGCTCGGACCAGACATTTAAAACCGGAACCCTAGATACACTCTCAAGTATTGTTTTACATTTTATAACGGATTACATTTTTTGTCAAGAGGTTTGTTGATAGATTTCCTAAATAAAGCAAATAATATCATTTTTGAAATCATGATACTCAAAAAACATAAAGATATTTATTTTGATTTTATACTCAAGCCTTCCTCAGTATCAAAATTTATCTCCCAATCAAATTCTTCAACTGTAAATCGCCATGTTAATGGGAAGTAAGTAACATCTTTGTATACAAATAATGGCCATTCCTCTTCAGCATTATTAATGAGTTTATTATTTGCACATATTTTAAAGTCTGGAAATGTACCTACATATTGAAAAGCAGGTTTCTCATAGTAATTATTCTGATATTCTGTTAATTCCCATAGAGTCCTTTCTGATTTATTAACTACTAATCCTTTATCTAAACTAAATGCAGTGTCTAGTCCTAAAAATTTTGCATACTCCCATGTCATTGGAAAATATGTTATGCCTTTATATTCAAGGAAAGGATATTGTGAGGTTGTAGGCTTTATTTCTACTCCATTAATTATTATTTTAAAACTTGGTAAACGAACAACAACCTTCTCTCCTGCAACAGCATAAACATCTCTCACTTTTCCCCTCATAATATTTCCATAATACCCCACTGCAATAACATTTCCATTCTCATCACATGCAAGACCATTAATTGGATAATTATCATAACTATGCATTTCTTCCATCATCCAAAATTTGGAACTCTCCTCTGTCATAGCATACTCATTATAATGATTAGTTTCATTCGTCCAATTCATCCCATCAGGAGACGTCAAAATTTCTGTTCCAGCAACTACAAATCCCCCATCATAAGGGATAATTGTCTTTAACTCATCATTACTACCTACTGAATTACTCTTCCCTAAATTCCAGTTGGTTCCATCTTGTGAATATAACAGTACTCCTTCTTCACCAGATGCAACATAAAGACCATCTTTACCACTTATGCAATCTATTTTAATATTTACAGGTGTGTTACCAACGTCATATGAAACAAAATCTTTTGTATGCCAAATATTCGCTTGCGAACCTGCTAGAAAATAATTACCCTCTTCTACAAAAATACTAACTATATCAAATTCTAATTTATCAAGTTCATCCCAATTAGTCCCGTCAACTGAAGTGAAAATTACTCCGCCTTCTCCAACTGCAATAAATTGCTTACCATCAAACTTTACATCAAGTAAGTTTTCATCACATATTTGTCTTTTCTCCCATGTAACAGCATCTCTCGATTTTAAAACTATTCCTTTTTCTCCCACAACTATATAACTGTCCTTGCCGTAGGTAATACCTTCAAATCCTTCATCAGTATCAGTTACCACGTTAACCCATAATTGTCCGTCGTCTGAATATTTAATAGTTGATGAACCCCCAACTGCAACAAAGCGATTTTCTGCCCAACACACATCTTTGAACCAATTTTCCTGTGGCTTTAGCGGTTCGCTTTTAACTACGTCCCATGAAATACCATCTTGTGATTTCAAATAAGTGAAATTTTGATTTGTCATAGGTGCTGCAAAATGATCATTTACATAGAATATTTTTTGAAACAAGTCTGAGTTTTCTTTTTTTACCCAGGTTTTACCTTCATCTTCTGAAATCAATATTTGACCTGACTTTAGTTTTGCTACATATTTTCCATTTCCATATGTTAATGATATATTAGAGTCAACTTCATATGTTTTTTCCCAATTGATTCCATCATTAGAAATGTGAACATAAGCAGTATAATGCTCGTAACTATAATTGTTATCTACAACTGCTATTGAATTGTCTCCAATAATCATTTCGCTTTCATCAGATCTATACTCAAAGCTGCACTGTTCAATCCACTTTTTCCCATCTATAGATGTATAAATTTTGTTTTTTTGGTCAAGCCAACTATATGCAACTGCTATATACTTATTTTTGAACCATTCTACAATACGTATTATATTAGTGTCCATTTCTTTTTCTTCCCATTCATATCCATCATATGAAAACAAGATTTTATTATCATAACATGGAATAATGTATTCATTACCGTTATACACAATATTGTTTGAATAGAGAAACTTTATGTTATCAGCAAATCCTATCTCAGTCCAATCGAATCCATCCTCTGAAATAAATAATCTATTATAAGACGCTACAATAAATTTTCCTCCATAGTAATAAATGTTTCCCAAAATCGAATGATCTAAATTTATAGTATAATCCCAGTTTTTATAATCCTTTGATATCTTTATACAGTCTTTCCAAATAGATACATACAGCCCTTCTCCATATACTATGTCACTATAGTTTTCATCAATAGGGTTCACTAAAAAACTTGAGTCTTGTTTCCAAATAATATCATTTTTGTTTAGTAAGGGTATCTCTCGACCTGGTGGTGCTCTCATTGAAAATACTGGGATGTTAATAAATAACATCATTATCAACACCACTATGAAAAGTTTTTTCATTTTTCTAACCACTCCCTAAATTTTTGACTTAATTAAGTTAACATCAACTATAACGCTAACATATTTTGTTTTATTTGTAAATATATTCATTAATATTGAAATACTCTTCATCTTCTAATAAATTATATTTTACAATTACATCTTTATAATTATTTTATTCTAACACATTTATATAATGCAAAGTAAACAAACATTTTTTTCATCTTTCACATAAGATATATTGTATAAGTGAGATGCTTAAATGAGCTTAGAAAAAAATAAGGATAGTGGGATCGTAAATAGAATATTAAATTTCAATATTAACAAGAATATTATATTTTTCTACGGATGACAATATTTTTTCGTTTCATGCATTTCCTATTTATTATTATGATTAATCTATGTTGATAAATCTATTATTTCATATCAAAAAGACTTCTTATTTCTTCTTCACTCAGTTTTGATACAAGCTCTTCCCCTGGTTTTATTATAGATTCAATCAATTTCTTTTTCCTTGCCTGAAGCTCGAATATTTTTTCTTCAATGGTTCCCTTTGTAATCAGCTTCATCACATGAACAGATTTTTTCTGACCGATTCTATGAGCTCTATCTGTAGCTTGTTCCTCAACCGCTGGATTCCACCACGGGTCAAAATGAATAACTGTATCAGCTCCTGTTAAGTTTAGACCTGTTCCTCCAGCCTTAAGAGAGATTAAAAATATATCTCCATTACCTTCGTTAAATTCTTTTACTAATGTTCCTCTCTCTTTCATATCAGTTGAACCATCTAGGTATTTATATTGGATATTCCTCTCATCTAAAATTGATTTAATTATACTAAGCATTGATGTAAATTGAGAAAACAATAATATTCTATGTCCACTTTCCAGAGCTTCATTTATAAGCTCTTCAAGTAACAGTAGCTTTCCACTTTTCCCATTGTAATCCTCAATAAACATAGAAGGATGACAGCATATCTGTCTTAGTCTAGTCAGTCCTGATAATATCTTAATATGACTTCTTGCAAATCCTTTATTATTAATCTCCTCTTCAATTTCACCCTTGATTTTCTCTAAATAAGCAAGATAAATTTTCTTCTGTTCCTCAGTTAACTCAGCTACAATCTTATTATCTATTTTTTCAGGTAGCTCTTTTAGTACATCTCTTTTAACTCTTCTTAGCATAAAATGCTTTATATGTTTTATTAACTCATTCATTACAATATCATTCTTATTCTTTACAATGGGTCTTTCGAATTTATTAACAAATTTTCTGTGGTTATAAAGATATCCTGGCATTATAAAATCAAAAATTGACCATAGTTCAGTCAATGAGTTTTCAATAGGTGTTCCAGTAAGCGCAAAATAATTGTTAG
>DAOUQG010000240.1 GCA_030625765.1 Thermohalobacteraceae bacterium
ACTTCTCCTTTATATAATATTTCCTGCACATTATCAGACTAGAAATATTTAACTTTTGTTCCGCAAAATTGAAATATTTTACGTTGACAATCACCTATCATTCGAACTTATCCACTATATATTCTCTCATTTTTTCAATAGGAATTCTATCAAGTATTGACCAATTAAAGCAATTATCACAATAAGCATAAACATATACACTATTATCCATAATCCTAATCCTTCTTCTATCTTCTCTATCTTTTATAGAAAACCCGCACAGCTTACATCTCCAATTCATTGTCATTCTTCCTTATCAAGTATTTCATTAAAATTGTCTTCTTCTGTATATATTTTTATTCCTCTTTCAGAAAGTAGTTCTGCTGTTAATCCATTCCCTTTTCTCTTCTTACCACTAAAGGTGCCATCATAAATTTCTCCATACCCACAAGATGGACTCCTCGACTTTAGTATAGCAGCTCTAGTTCCAATCATTTCAGCTATCTTTAAGGTTTCTTCTGCGCCCTTATAAAATTCATCAGTTATATCTTCGCCTAATTTATTAATCACTTTCACATTCCCATTTTCATCTTCTATTATTTCTGCTGGTTCTCTCGGTGTTGTTAGACCTCCTAATTGCTCAGGGCATACTAGCATAGCTTTACCTTCACTCACCAGCTTTTGAATTTTATTAATTAGATTATTACTTCCATCATATCTACAATTTACACCTGCTAAACAAGCACTAATTAAAATCATTATTATCATCCTTCATAATATATTTATTTTATCTCAACAACAGTTACTCCACTTCCACCTTCTCCATGCTTTCCTAATCTAAAAGATTTAACATGTCTATGTGTTTTCAATATCTGCTTTATTCCTTCTCTAAGAATACCTGTACCTTTTCCATGAATAATATATGCTAGATTTAACCCAGAAATATACACATCATCTAGATATTTGTCTACATCAAGAATTGCTTCTTCTAAATTTTTTCCTCTTAAATCGATTTCATTTTTAATCATTTTAGTTTTTGTTCTAATGAATGCTTTTGTATGTGCAACTGTGTCAGATGATTGCTTATCTTTTGCTCTTTCAATAGTAGAAACGTGTACATTTACCTTCATAATTCCAACCTGAACAGTAATATTCCCTTCTGAGTCCGGCGGTGTAAGTACTGTTCCAGATTGATTTAAATTAAGTAATTTTACAGTTTCTCCTGCCTTGATATTTTTAGGTGGCTTTTTATTCTTTTTTGACAAAACATTTTCAGTTAAATCACTTTCAATATCTTCAAGCTTGTCTTTAATCTTATCCGTAGCATCTTGTATTCTTTTGTTTCTTTCTTTTTCTATCTCATCAGAAATATTTTTTAATTCATTTACTATCTCATCAGATTCAGTTTTAGCATCTGAAACAATTTTTCTAGCTTCTTTCTTAGCTTCAGATAAAATTCTTTTCTTCATATTTTCAATTTTTTCTTTCTCTCTTGTAAGCTCACCCTTAAGCTTGTCAATCTCTTGCTTAAGTTTTTCAGACTCTTCTCTATTTTCTTCACTAATTCTTCTATCTTTTTCGATGCTCGCTAAAACATCTTCAAATTCCACATTTTCCTTTGATATCAATTCTTTTGCATCGTCGATAATAAAATCTTGTAATCCTAATCTCTTAGATATGTCAAATGCATTTGATTTTCCTGGTATTCCAATTAAAAGCTTATATGTTGGACTTAGTGTTTCTACATCGAACTCTACACAAGCATTCTCAATACCCTCAGTAGTCAGTGCATAAACCTTTAATTCACTATAATGAGTTGTAGCTACAGTCCTAATCTGTTTATTATGAAGATAGTTAAGAATTGCCATTGCTAACGCAGCTCCTTCAGTAGGATCTGTCCCAGCTCCAAGCTCATCAAACAGTACCAAGCTATTATCATCTATAATTTTCAATATATCTACTATATTTGTCATATGAGATGAAAACGTACTCAAGCTCTGTTCAATGCTTTGCTCGTCTCCAATATCAGCAAATAAGTTTTCAAAAACTGCCATTGTTGTTCCATACTCTGCAGGTACCTGTAATCCTGACTGTGCCATTAAAGTAAATAGCCCTACAGTTTTTAAGGTCACAGTTTTTCCTCCTGTATTTGGACCTGTAATAACTAAGGTTGTAAAATCCTTACCAATATGAAAATTGGTCGGAACAACTTCATCTCTGTTTATTAATGGATGTCTTCCTTTTTTAATATTTATAAAACCTTCGTCGTTTAAAACAGGCTTAGTTCCATCCATTTCTAATGCAAGCCTAGCTTTTGCAAATATAAAATCTACATGAGCTAGTATATTTTGATTCTCTCTAATACCTTCACAATCAACAGCAACCATTTCAGTAAGCTCTGCTAATATTCTTTCAATCTCTGCTTTTTCCTTCAATTTAAGCTCTTTTAGCTCATTATTAAGTTCTACAACTGCTATAGGCTCAATAAAGAGAGTGGCACCACTTGAAGATTGATCATGAACCAATCCTGGAATATTAGCTTTATTTTCCTGTTTTACTGGCACAACAAATCTATCTCCCCTTATAGTAATTATTGCATCCTGTAGATATTTCTTATTTGTAGAGGAATTAATAATAGAATTTAACTTATTTCTTACTGCACTATTCTTTGATTGTATTTGTCTTCTAATATTCTTTAATGTTGTACTTGCATTGTCTGATATTTCTTCTTCACTAATAATTGCATTGAAGATTCTATCCTCAACATCTTTATATACATTTAAACTAAGCAGCATATCCTTTAAAATTATATATCTAGAATCCTTATCCTCTTTATCCTGCCTGATAAAGCTTTTTAGTCTTCTAGCTGCCCTTAATGTATCCGCAATCCTTAATAGGTTTATTGGCATAAGTGTTGAGCCAATTTCAGCTCTTTTTACTTCACTTAGCACATCATGAATTCCACCTAAAGGTGGTCTTCCTCTCTTAATAAGCAGATTTACAGCTTCATGAGTTTCATTTTGCATATATTCAATCTTATTAATATCAGTGCTTGGCTTTAATTGCTCTACTAAGTTTCTCCCCAATTTTGATTCTGTTTTATCAGCTAGCATGTTAATAATTTTTGCATATTCAAGCACTCTAAGTGTTTTTTCGTTCATTTTATCCCTCCTATAAAACGCCCCTAAAATAATGTCCTTTTGTTATTGCACTTTTTTCTCTATATTTTTTTACAAAAGACTTAACTTGATCTTTGCTAATTTTCATATTGCAGTAATCATAAAAAATTGTTTGCATTTCACTAATACCTTCTTTTTCAAAAGTAAAATCTAATCTAATCATATCTATACCACTATTATATATTACATCTAAATGTTCTACTACCATTAAAGGTTGACTATTATATAAAGTAGTAGTTTGTGCTTTTCGTTCTAGCCTAAAAATCATTCCTTTTCTATCCTTTATTCCGAAGCCCTCTCTGAAATTACACTTTTCACATGCTGCGTAAGTATCACATTCCTTCACTAAAGATAACGGACAATGCTTCATCTTCATAAGAGGTAAATATCCATATCCTATTGCTTCATAATTCATTAAATGGTTATTGCTTATGTTTGATATTTGCTTACATGTAAGTTCTGGAGACAAAGTTATGCTTTGTATACCATGGTTTTTTAATAGCTTTACAGAAGAAGAATTAAATATGTTAAGTCCAATATCTCCATGAATATTAGTACTATATTTATCCTTAATATATTTAAAAACTCCCAAATTTGAAACTCTTATACCATTAATATTTGACATGTCTATTTTATCTAACTCACCTTCAAGTTGTATAAAATCCTTATTTCCAATTATTCTATCGATAGTAATATATACTTCCTTATTATACTTATTAACCTTATTTATACAATTGTTTATATCATCCATTAATGGAATGTAAACTCTATCTAGTTTGCCTATATCTAGTTGATCAAATTGTACTTTATTATTAATACTTATACTTATTTTTCTTTTTGAAGGTTCTTTAATATCATTGGTAAAATCAAA
>DAOUQG010000048.1 GCA_030625765.1 Thermohalobacteraceae bacterium
CTCAGTTTGCTTTTAATATTTTTAAGAAGCTTAATACGGAAGATGAAGGAAAAAATATATTTATATCACCTTTAAGCATATCAACTGCTTTAACTATGACATATGAAGGAGCAAGAGGAACTACTAAAGATGCTATGGCAAAAGCATTAAGCTATGCAGGGATAGACATTGTTACTCTTAACGATAGTTATCAAAACCTTTTAAAATATTTAAAGCAATCTGATAGTAAAATAGAGCTCGATATTAATAATTCTATTTGGATAAGAGATGGCAAGAAGATTGAAAAAGAATTTCTAGATATCAATAAAGATGTATTCGATGCTTATGTTACTGAAATGGATTTTTCTAGTGAAAAAGCTGCTGATGAAGTAAACAAATGGATTAGTGATTCAACAAAAGGAAAGATAAAAAAGATGATAGAACCTCCTATACCTCAAAGTGTTGTGATGTATCTTATCAATGCTATATATTTTAAGGGAGATTGGACAGAGAAATTTGATAAAGAGAGAACGTTTAATTCAAGATTTAGTACAGCTCAAGGCAACGCAGAAGATATTATGATGATGAATAAAAAAGGAGATGTTGAATACGGAGAGGGAGATGACTTCAAAGTAGTTAGACTCCCATATGGAGATGGTAAGACATCCATGTACTGTATACTTCCTCAAGAAGATATAGCGATAGATGATTTTGTTAGCACCATGCATAATGAAAAATGGAAAGATATAAAGGCTAGTATTTCAGAAACAGAGGATGTTATTCTGCAGATACCACGATTTAAAATAGAATACGGAATAAAGAAATTGAATGATAGCCTAATAGGGCTAGGTATGGAAGAAGCATTTAGTATGTCAGCTGATTTTTCAGGAATACGAGATGGAATATATATAAGTAGAGTACTTCACAAAGCTGTTATAGAGGTTAACGAAGAAGGTAGTGAGGCGGCAGGTGTTACTGTAGTTGAAATGAAAGAATCTTGTGAAATGAATCCTATAATGTTTATAGCTAATAGGCCTTTTATGTTTATAATTGCTAATGATGAGTATGATACGATTCTTTTCATGGGAAAAATGTGTACTATGAAATAGAATAGTATAGATTTATTTAAGTATTCGCAGATTTATAGAATGTTTTCAACATATTTATTAAATCACCTACAAATTTGTAGGTGATTTAATTTTATATTGACATCACTACTCTAAAAGTGTAAAATTACACTAAATAGAGAAAGGAGTGATATGTTGAATAGAGAGGATTTTATAAAAATAATCGATTCTAAACTAAAGCTAATAAGGCACGAAAAAGAATTTACACAAGATAAAATGGCTGAAATAATAGGAATATCAAAAAAGACCTTAGTACAAATAGAAAAAGAAAGATCAAGCTTAGGGTGGACTGGTGCAGTAGCAGTTTGTACAATATTTGTTGATAGTGAAATATTACAGATGTTATTTGGTGGAGACGTACAAGATATAATACGTTCACTTGCGTTTAAGAATTATGAAGTGGACTATGAGAGTACTTTAGGGGGAAAAGTATGGTGGCGAGATCTAGAGCTAAGAGGCAAATATATAATACAGCAGAACATGATAACTAATCATTACAGAATACTTGATAATGAAAATAGAAGGATATGTTTTTCTTTTAATTATGAATTTATTAATAGAAGATTTAATGAGTTGTGTGGAAATGGAGGACGATTATGATTACTGATTTGTTACGTAGAATGATACTCAGAAAAAAAGAAAAGTTTGTTTTTAAAGGCTATAAAGAAGGATTAATTGATTTCAACAATATAGACGATGAAATAGGGATATACATACATATTCCTTTTTGTAAATCAATATGTCCATATTGTCCATTTAATAAGATTGTATATGATAAAGGTAAGGCACAAAGATACAAACAGGCTCTTATGAATGAGTTGACTTTATATAAAGAATATTTTAAACATAAAAAAATTACTTCAGTATACATTGGAGGAGGGACTCCTACTCTTCTTATTTCAGAGTTAGAGGAAATAATTGAATATATCAAAGCTAGCTATGGGTTTAATGGTGATATTGGAATAGAGATTCATCCCACAGAAGTAAGTGACACACTACTAAGAAGAATTAAAACATTAGGAATAAATCTTATCAGTTTAGGAATTCAGACCTTTGATGATGAGACGTTGAAGTTTTTGGGAAGGTGCTATGGTGAAAGTGAAATAGATAAAGCATTATCTTTAATAGAAAAATACAATTTCAAATGTTTAGATGTTGATATAATGACAAATTTACCTGGACAAGCTGTTGAAGACATTAAGAATGATTTGAAAAAGGTTTATTCTTATAAAATAGATCAGCTTTCAATATATCCCTTAATTGTTTTTCCTATGACAAATTTAAGTAAAGCGATAAAAGAAAAAAATTTGAGTAGGTATAACGAGTTGCGGGAAGGAAAAATTCTTAAGATGATTGATGAAATATCTAAAGAGCATGGATATACAAGAACTTCTGTGTGGACTTACGGAAAAGATGATAAAAATAGGTATACTTCAGTAACGAGAGAAAAGTTTGTAGGATTCGGAGCAGGAGCAAGTTCTCACTTTGGGAATTATTTTTATCTAAATACCTTTAATGTGGACGAGTATATAAAGGCATTACAAGAAGATAAAAAACCAATCAACATAGTAAATCTAATGACTGAAAGAGAAAAGATGATATTCTGGATTTTTTGGAGATGCTATGATGGAGTTATTGATGAACATAGATTTAATCAACTATTTAACAAAGACATGAAAAAGGAGTTCAAGCTCTTATTTACATCTATGAAGCTATTAGGAATGGCGAAAAATGATGGAAGCAAAGTCGTTCTAACTGATTTTGGAAGATATATATATCATTTTGTTGAAAAGCAGTACTCTATTCATTATTTAAATAAGCTATGGGAAGAATCTATGGAACAGTCATGGATTGAAGAAATAAGCATATAGATGAGTAGAAAATGAAGAAATTTGAATTCTTTGGGTTTAATACATGACAAAAGACAGAAAGTCTTAAGCTTACACTTTTCTGTCTTTTTCTGTATTGTTTTTAAAAAGCAGGCACTATAGACCCATTATATTTTTCTTCTATAAACTGCTTTACTTCTTCAGTTTGTAGGATCTCTACTAAAGCTTTAATTTTTTCAGAATCTTTATCTTCAGGACGAACAGCTATAATGTTTGCATAAGGAGATTCATTTCCTTCTATAAGTAGAGCATCCTTGCTTGGATTCAAGTTTCCTTCTAATGCATAGTTTGTATTAATAATACTAGCATCTACATCTTCTAATGTTCTAGGTAATTGAGCGGCATCGATAGGCTTAAATACTAGATTTTTAGGATTTTCTATAATATCATTCTCAGTAGCTTCCAAACCAGCGTCATCACTTAATTTTATCAACCCCTTTGCATCAAGTAATATCAAAGCTCTTCCTTCATTTGTAGGGTCATTTGGAATAGTAATTACTGCACCATCTTTTAATTCATCAATAGAGCTGATTTTTTTAGAATATAATCCGAGTGGTTCAACATGAGTTTTTGCAACACTTACAAGGTCAAGATTCTTTTCCTTTATAAATGACTCCAAATAAGGTAAGTGTTGAAAAAAGTTCGCATCAATCTCTTTCTCTGCTAATGCAAGATTCGGTGTTACATAATCAGTAAATTCTTTAATTTCCAATTTAATACCTTTTTCTTCAAGCTTAGGTTTCACAAATTCTAGTATTTCTGAGTGTGGTACTGGAGTAGCTCCAATTTTTAAGGTCACAAGATTATTACCTGATGTTTCATCAGATTCGGATGAGTCTTTCTTCTTTGTACATCCTGTAAATACCAGAGTTAAAACTAATAAACACGCTAATAAAGTAAAAATTTTTCTTTTCATTTTTCATTCCTCCTATTTTTTATTAATTATTTGCGCAATTTTATTGCCTGTACTTTGAATGAGTTGAACTAGTATAACAAGTAGAATCACTGTCGCAATCATTACATCTTTTTGAAAGCGATGATAACCATAACGAATTGCTAAATCTCCAAGTCCACCTCCTCCAACAACTCCTGCCATAGCGGAATACCCCAAAATGTTTATTATAGTTATCGTAATCCCTAATACAAGAGATGGTAAAACTTCAGGTATCAAAACCTTTAGTATAATTTGAATTGGCGTTGCTCCCATAGAAATAGAAGCCTCAACCACACCCCAATCTACTTCTTTGATACTTGTTTCTACAACCCTAGCAAAAAAGGGTGTTGCTGCTATAATTAAAGGGATGATTGCAGCTGTAGTACCAATGGTTGTCCCAACAATAAGCCTTGTAAATGGGATGATAAAAATCATTAGTATAAGAAAAGGCAACGATCTTGTTATGTTAATGATGTAAGACAGTATATTATTTAACCAAGGAATCGGAACAATATGATTTTTATCTGTTATTACTAGAATTATCCCGAGAGGCAATCCTAATAGTATAGTAAAAAATACTGATACAAATACCATATATAAAGTTTCTAGCATTGATGGGTATAGTAATTCTATCAAATGACTCATTGATTTAACACCTCCACCTGCACATGATTTTTTTCAGAGAATAATATTATATTTTTTAATACATCGTCATTTACATTTATTTGGACTGTAAGTTTTCCAATTGGTTTATGTTGAATATATTCGATTTTTCCATATAGAATATTTATTTCGACATTGAATTTCTTCACTATTCTTGAAATAATCGGCTCACCTACACTCTTCTCGGTAAAAGAAAGGGTTAATACTTTACCCTTTAGGTATTCATTTGGTAAAAGTTGGTCTTGATTAATAAGATTTCTAGTAACATAACTTTCAGGACTCGTAAAAACATCAAGTGTAGGACCTTCCTCAACAATACAACCATCTTCAAGTATTGCAACACGATTGCATATTTCCTTAATAACCTCCATTTCATGTGTGATTATCACTATTGTTAATCCAAGCTTCTCATTAATGTTTTTAAGAAGACTCAATATTTGCTTTGTAGTTTTAGGGTCAAGTGCTGATGTTGCTTCATCACATAGTAATACATCTGGATCACTTGCCAAAGATCTTGCAATTCCCACTCTTTGTTTTTGCCCACCACTTAACTGAGCAGGGTAGACATTAGCCTTATCAGTTAATTCAACAAGCTTAAGTAATTCATTTACTTTTTCCTTAATGATACTGTTAGGTGTTTTGATAAGTCTTAGTGGAAATGCAATATTTTCAAAAACCGTTTTACTAGAAAAGAGGTTGAAATTTTGAAAAATCATACTAATATTTTTTCTTGCGGTTCTCAGCTCCTTATTTTCCAGCTTTACTATGTTTACACCATTTATCCATATATCACCGTCTGTAGGTTCTTCTAATCTGTTGATACAACGGATAAGAGAGGACTTACCTGCGCCACTAAGTCCAATAATTCCATAAATATCACCTTTTGCAATGCTTAAATTAATATTTTTTAGTGCAACCACCTTATGATTGCTTTTGGAATATATCTTTGATAAATTTTTAATTTCAATCATATTTTCACCCCTTTTGACTGAATGGTATTAGTTAATAAAGTACAAATATGTATTCATGACGTGAGAGAAATAAAAAAGCCTCTTTCATATAGAAAGAGGCAAATAAGCAATTGCTTCTCTCTCATCTGACAATACAATCGTATCGCAGGAATTAGCACCGATACTTTTTAAAAGCCGGTTGCTGAGGTTTCATAGGGCCAGTCCCTCCACCTCTCTGGATAAGAGATATCCGATTTATTATATTTTTCGATTAATTATGAGTATACTGACTTTTTATAATAATGTCAATACATTTTTGAAAATATTATTATTTTTCTTCATTGATTATTTCTTGTATTCTTTCTTGACACATTCCGCATACAGTACCTGCGTCAGCTTTTTCTCCTACTGCTTCTACATTTTTAGCTCTATTTCTTACTGCTTCACGAATAGCTTGTCCAGTAATTTGATTACAATTACATACTATTGTCATATTTTCACATCATGTATTTTAATATTTTTATATGCGTATTTTAAACTAGTTTAGAAAATAATATTCTCAAATAAAATATTTTATTTGAGGTTTTAATATATTGATAAGTGTAAACTTATAATAAATTTAAGGAGAAGGATAGAAATTGAATAAAAAGGTTTTAATTATTGGTGCAGGTGTAGGTGGCTTAACAACAGCTGTAAGACTTTTGAGTAGAGGATATGAGGTTAAAATATTTGAAAAAGAAAAAACTATAGGTGGCAAGGTTAATTTCATTAAAAAGGATGATTTTTGTTTTGATTTAACTGCATCTATTCTCTTGACACCTGAGAACTATAAAGAGGTTTTTGACTTTTCAAATAAAAATTATAAAGATTACTTAGAGTTTATTAGATTAGATCCTATATATAGGGTGAACTACTATGATGGAAGCTCATATGATATTTCAAGCGATTTAGTAAAGTTAACTGAGACAATTGAATCAATTTCAAAAGAAGATAGTCAAGGATATCTAGAATTTCTTTCTAATTCATACAGAAAATATCTGATTGCGAATAAATATTTTTTACAGAAGTCATTCCAAAAAGCTACTGATTTTTTTAATCCTAATACATTAATAAAGGCTCTA
This sequence comes from Thermohalobacteraceae bacterium, assembly GCA_030625765.1. GTDB lineage: Bacteria > Bacillota > Clostridia > Tissierellales > VENL01 > DAOUQG01. The sequence goes on from DAOUQG010000048.1 coordinate 6,664, forward strand.
GAAATAAGAACATTTTCAAATACTTATACTTATATATCAAAGTTTATAAAAAATGAGAAATTACGTGACTATTTATGTTTTCTGTGTTTGTATGTGGGCATATCACCTTATCATGGACCAAATATTTATACTTTAGTACCAGCAATATCGCAGCTACATGGTCTTTGGCATTTAAGTGGTGGAATGTATTCATATATTAAAGCTCTAAATAAGGTTGTAGTTGAATTAGGTGGCACAATTGAGACTAGTACAAACGTAAATGATATAGTTATATCGCAAGGTAAAGCTGTTGGCTTAAATACTAGTAAAGGAATTGAAAAAGGAGATATTATTGTGTGTAACGCTGATTTTTCGTATGCAATGAAAGAGTTAATTACGAATAAAAAAGCAAAAAGTAAATATACTGACGAGAAAATATCTAAAATGAAATATTCATGCTCTACAGTTATTATTTATCTTGCATTAAAGAAAAAATATCCTCAGCTTCTAGTCCATAATCTATATCTAGGGGAGAATTTTAAGCAAAATATTGATGCTCCCTTTAAAGGACAATTACCTCTAAAGCCTTCGTTATATATCTATTGTCCTAGTAGAATTGATAAAAGTATGGCTCCTAAAGAAAGAGAATGTTTAAATATAATGGTTCGAGTACCTAATCTTAGCTTTGATCATATTAAATGGAATAAACAAACTATTAGATTGTTAAGGACAAGGATTTTTGATGCTATATCAAAGATAAAAGGACTTGATGATATTGAAGAAAATATAATATATGAAAGATATCTTACACCTAATGATTTGTTAACAACGTTTAACTCATATAATGGAGCAGCTTTTGGACTTAGTCACACCTTAACACAAACCAACTATTTTAGACCACATATAAAGTCAGAGACAGTTGAAAATCTATATTTTGTTGGAGGCTCAGTTCAACCAGGTACAGGAGTATCTATAGTATTACAATCTAGTAAGCTAGTAGCAGAAGAAATTATGAAGGTACTTGCTAAAAGTGTCTTATAGATTATTTATGTTCATTTACATTTATCTGATAGCTTACAATTCTAATACTCCCCCTTCTGCAAGCGGGAGTAAAGATAAGTAGACAACTCAAATCTTGATTTGATGTTGGTCACTTAGTTTCTTCATCAATTGCATAGCTCCTAGATTGGTTCAACTAAATTTAAGATGGGAAAAAACTCCATCTGAAATAAGTTTCACTGTATTTTGAAGCATAGAGAATGAATTCGATATATATTATTCTATGGATATTTTATGTGTGTTATAATAATTATGAACAAAAATTTTATAAAATTTTTATTCATAAAGTTGTACATATTATATTGAATGATTTTGGTATCGAACAAAAATTGCACATTGATATCGAAATTTGAATGGAGGGTAAAAAATGGGGAAATCACTTTTTTATAATGGTAGTATTTTAACTATGGAAGATGATAAAAAATCTGTAGAAGCAGTGATAGTTGAAAATGATAAAATAATATTTTGTGGAGACTATAATGAAGGCTTAAAATTAATTGATGATAGTACTAAACAAATTAATCTTGATGGTCGAACACTTTTGCCAGGATTTAATGATAGTCATATGCATTTGTTAAACTACAGCTTATCAAAATTGAAAGTAAACTTTGTTGGAGCTAACTCAATTTTAGATATGCAAAGTAGAATGAAAGACTATGTTGAACGAGAATCTATCAGAATATTTGAGGATTGGGTTGTGGGTTTTGGATGGAATCATGTAAATTTTGAAGAAAAAAGATTACCTTCCAAAGAGGATATTGATAAAGTAATAAGTGATAGACCTGTTTACTTATCTAGAGCTTGTGGACATATCTGTGTAGTAAATTCTAAAGCATTAGAATTAGTTGGAATTAATAAAGATGCTCAAGACCCAGAAGGAGGAAGAATAGATAAAGACCCAGAAACAGGAGAACCAACTGGAATACTAAGAGAAAACGCACTCTTTTTAGTATATGATAAAATTCCTATTAATGAAGAAATAGAAAATATCAAAAAATTAATTAAAGCTGGTATCAAGGATGCAAGCAAGGCTGGTCTTACTTCTATACAAACAGATGATTTTTCACATGTTAAATCATACGAAAAAGTTATCGAGGCATATACGCAATTAAAAAACAATAATCAATTAAATGCAAGGATAAATCTTCAAATGCTTCTTAAAGATAAAGAAGTTCTTAATGATTTTCTGAAAAGAAAAATTAAAACAGGTGATGGAGATGAAAATGTAAGGTTTGGTCCACTTAAAATTTTAGCAGATGGTTCACTTGGCTCTAGAACTGCTGCACTTGAAGAACCTTATAATGATGATAAGACTACTGATGGAGTATTGATATATAAAAACGATGAAATAAAGGAAATGTTTGAGCTTGCTCATACAAATGGTTTACAGTTAGCAGTTCATGCTATAGGTGATAGATGCATGAATCAAATTTTAGATATGTACAGATATTTAAAAGATAATTATCCAAAAGAAGATCCAAGATTTAGAATGATTCATTCGCAAATAGCTTCAGAACAAATATTTGAGAAATTTAAAGAATTAGATGTAATTGCAGATATCCAACCAATATTTATGAGGACTGATATGTATATGGCAGAAGATAGAGTTGGAACAGAAAGAATGAAGACAAGCTATGCATGGAAAACAATGATGGAAAAGGGTATCAGGCTCTCTGGAGGGTCAGATTGTCCTATTGAACAGTTTGATCCAATATTAGGTATATATACTGCAGTTAATAGACTGGATTTAAATGGAAATCCTAATGGTGGCTGGTATGCAGATGAAAGTATAGAATTATATGATGCACTTAAGCTATACACTACAAATTCAGCTTATAGTACATATGAAGAGGATACCAAAGGTAAAATAAAACAAGGAATGCTAGCAGATTTAGTTGTATTATCTGAAGATATTACAAAGGTAAAAAAGGAGAATATAAAGGACATCCAAGTAGATATGACTATTTTAGGCGGAAAGATAGTTTTTACAAGGTAGAGAAAAATGATGTATGTTTTGATAAAACATACATCATTTTCATGTTATAGATATAATTTATTCTTAATCATTTTTAAACTAGAATCTATACATTCTTCTAGCTTATCAATTTTTGTTCCACCACCTTGAACGAGTTGAGGACTTCCACCACCTCGTCCATCAATTATATCAATAGTATGCTTAAAAATATCTCTCATATTAATGTCAATATCATCAGACCTTCCAAGAACAATTTGACATTTATCTTTTTCTATTACTCCAAAGATGACTATTGCTTTACTTATTGAGATGATTTGAGTTGCCATATTTTTTATTTCTTTGAAGTCTTCTTTTTCAAAAATTGCATTAACGACTTTTATATCGTTGTGAATTACAGCTTTTTCTATTAGCTCACTAGCTTTATACTGTAAAAGCTCTTTTTTAAGATTTCTTATGTTATTTAATAGATCTTTGTTTTCATCATAAATTCTTTGAACAGCATTATAAGAAGTATTATCCTTTACAGATAATAAATTTGAAATTTCATTAATCTGATTATTTTTCCATCTATAATCACTTAAAGCTCTACCCCCACACACAAATTCAATTCTAACATTGCCCTTATATTTTTCCCATTTTCTGATTTTTATGATTCCGACCTCTCCTGTAGCTCTCACATGTGTGCCACAGCAGGGTGAATATTCAATTTTATCTATTTCAACAATTCGTATGTTGGTATCAACTATTGGTTGTTTCCTTAATGGGAGTGTAGATGCTTCATGCTTATCAACCAAATAGGTTTTAATATCAAAGTTAGAAAAAATAATTTTATTAGCATAATTTTCAACTTTTTCAATAGTACTTGTATCAAGCTCAGGTAAAGTAACATCAATATAGACAAATTCACTTCCTAAGTGAAAGCCCACAGTTTTAGCTCTATATAATTTATCAAATATTGTAGATAATATGTGCTGACCAGTATGCTGTTGCATATGTGTAAACCTTGTATCCCAATCGATTACTAAGTTAACATTATTACTAAAAACATCATCCTCAAGAACATGTATGATATTTTCGTTTTCTTCATACACATCTATAACTTTAGCACCATTTATAGTACCTTCATCCTTGGGTTGTCCACCAGCTAGATGAGGGAAAAACAACGTTCTATTCAAAGTCAAGTGGAAAGCTCCGTCTATATAATCTTTTTTTACAACCTTTGCAGAAAGCTCTCTTAAATAAGGATTTTCTAAATAAATTTTTTCTGTCATAATAACACCTCATTCTAAATTATAGTTAATATCATATTTATCTGCTAGTTTTATAACTTCTTCATTATATCGTGATATATAATTTTTTGCTTCCCTTAAAAGATCATTTGTTAGAATAATTTTTTCTTTATTCTTTTCTTCAATACCTTCCTTTAAATTAATAAATACTTCTAATTGTTTTCTTGCCCCTATTATATATATATCATGTATTTTTTTCAATTCTTCTGTTTTTACTGTAATACCTTCGAGTTCTTTTATAAATTGAAGATATTTTGGTATGATATTGGCTGTTAATGAATCATATAAACTTTGATATGTATAGTTTTCTTTAGAAACAATTTCTTTAAATTCATTGAGAGCAGAATTTTCTAGCTCAGTAATTGGAGGTAGTTTAACACTAATATAACATTTCAAATCATCATGTACTGGGCTTGTACAACTAAACATAAGAAAACTAGTTAATAAAATTAATAATATTAAAAACCTACGCAAATTTTCCCCCCCCTTAATCATTTTGTGAGTAGTCATTAATAATATCCAAATCATTTTCTATTATATAATATATCTTACCATTTTTATCAATAACTTTATAGTATTTATCAGAATCATTTAATAATGAATCTACTGCTTGATAAGAATTTTCGATAATGCCTACTACTTCATTACTACTTTTGATTTTGCCAATACCCTGCAAGAAATACATATAGTTTTCATTCCAGATACTAGTTATATCAAAATCTTTTTCCATAACTAATTCAAAATTCTCAGGTATTACATCAGAATCTGATGTATTGCTTTTGTATTTTGCTATATTTTTTGAAGTAATAATAATTACTTTTCCATTTTCAGTTATTAAATAATCAATAATACTTTTTTCAGTTAGCTTAAACCATTTCGGATTTTTAATAGATGGATCTGTCCATTTCTCGTAATAATAGGTTTCATAATCAGTAGATTGTCTAAATACTTCTTTATAAGCATCATCAATTTTTGTAAAAACACGAAGATAATTATCTATGAAAAATGCTCCAAAGCTTTCATCTAGAATTTCTTCAGTAATTATAAATATCCTATTATCGACAGGATTCTTAATTGATGTGATATTTTTTATTGATGTAAGATCTTCAATCTTATTTTGAAAAACATAGCTGTCATTATGTAATTTATAAACTCCAATGATTCCTTCATCTTTAGATAAATTCAAAGCTATAACTAATTCTTCCTTCAAATCATTAGTAATATCCATAGGATAAATAGCAAGTTTTATATAGTCAATGTAATCTATCCAATTATGATACTCAAAATCCTTTAGAACGATTTTTTTTATGGTTTTTTCTGCTTCGCTTTTCAAATCTTCATCAGTTGAAAAAAAATTTTCCACTAGTTTTTTTGTTAAAGTGCTAGAAAATGGCATCATTTCATTAAAGGCTGTATCATGTAACGTAGCATTATAATATGTACTTCCTACAAACAGCAAAGATAGTATTCCTATTAAAATAACTATACATAAAATATTCTTCATAATTATCACCACTTTTGGGAAAATTGACAAATATCAAATAATATAGTATAATGATATTTGACTCGTTTTAAATCATTGAAATTTCATTTCAAATTATAAATTCTTTTCAATCTTTTAATTTCTTATTTAAATCCAGATAATCTGTATATTTAATAGTATTTTATATAATCTAAAATTATACTAGATTTGAATCTATATTTCGGGTTAACTTATTACTTATGAGTGAAGTTAACTTCATTTTCACATGAAGAACATTACATCTAACACACAATATATACATTTTTTTGAATTTCTTACAATATTTTAATAGGGGGTATGCTGATGATAATGAGCAAAGAATTGGAAAGAAAGAGAGATATTTCGTTAAAAAGAGCAGAAGAATTAAAAGGTAAAAACTCAGATTATCTTAGAATTAGGAACAAAATATCTAGAGGGTTATACTTGGAAGACAGCTTTAAAAGAATTAAAGGTAAGATTTTAGAACTATTTAATGCAACCGAAGAGGATTGGAATGATTACAAGTGGCAGCTGAAAAATCGAATTAAAGACGTTGAAACATTAAGCAAAATAATAAAACTATCAGAAGAGGAAAAAATACAAATAACTGAAATTACAGGGAAATACCGATGGGCTATATCACCTTACTATGCTAGCTTAATAGATGAGGAGTATAAATATGATCCTATAAGATTATTATCGATACCATCCATAGCAGAAGTAGTACAAGGCAGTGGAGAAAGTGATCCAATGGCAGAAGAATACACAAATCCAGCTGGAAGTATTACAAGAAGGTATCCAGATAGACTAATAATAAATGTAACAAATGAATGTGCAATGTACTGTAGACATTGTCAGCGAAGAAGAAATATTGGTCAAAAGGATGCACATAAGTCAACCCAAATAATTGAAGAGTCAATAGCATATGTGAGAGAAAATACTGAGATTAGAGACGTTTTAATAACAGGTGGAGATCCGCTTACATTACCTACACAAAGACTTGAATGGATACTAAAAGAATTAACATCCATACCTCATGTAGAATATGTAAGAATTGGTACAAGAACCGTAGTTACCATGCCCCAAAGAATAACTAATGAGCTTGTAGAAATGTTGAAAAAATACCATCCTATTTATATTAATACTCATTTCAATCATCCAAAGGAAGTGACGAAAGAAGCTAAAGAAGCATGTGAAAAACTAGCTAATGTCGGAATTCCTTTAGGCAATCAAGCTGTATTATTAAATGGTATCAATAATGACAAATATGTTATGAGATGCTTAAATCATGAATTATTAAAAATTAGAGTAAAACCTTATTATATTTTTCATGCTAAACACGTAAAAGGAACGGCACATTTTAATACATCTGTTGATGATGGTTTAGAGATTATGGAATATTTACGAGGATATACATCTGGAATGGCTATTCCAATATATATTATTAATGCTCCGAGAGGTCAAGGAAAGACTCCTATGTTGCCACAATATTTGATATCAAGAGGAAAAGACTATATAATGATTAGAACATGGGAAGGTAAAGTAATAAAGTATGATAATTATCCCACAAAAGATCTTAAACAGATAATCTAACCTAGAAGATTACCGTTATTACGAGAAAAGAAAACGTAAGCTAAATAACATACGTTCATGTATATTATTAGCTTTAATATAAAATCAAAAAAATCCAGAGAATTTCTCTGGATTTTTTTGATTTTATCCGATTATGCTAGAATTACGTATAATATTATATAAGATAAATGTAAATGATAGGGAATTAATATGTAAAAATTGGTAATAATATTATTATATGAATAGGAGGTTATGAGATGGATTTCTTAAACGAAATAATATTAGATTTTAGAGAGTTTATAAATATATATAAGATGAAATATAAATACGATAATAGGGGTGTATTGAAAAGGTACAAAATAACATATGGATTGAACAATAAACTCGACGAAGATATTTGGTGTAGCTTTTTTGTTGAGAAATCAGCATATAACTATTGTGGGAAGTTATTGATATTAAAATACTGGGAAGATAATGGAAGGATTTCATCCAAGCTAAACAATAAAGGGCTTGAGAAATGGTGTAAATTAGTAACAAATATTCAGGATTATTTCAGCATATTATATAAAATTGCAGAAATTGATATGATGGAATCAAAAGAAACAAAAGATATATTTCGGAAAAGTGACTATGATGTTTTTGAAATTGATGATGAGCTTGCTGGATTTATTATTAATAGACTTAAAAAATACAATTTCAAAGGATATGATATCAAAATATTATATGACATTTTTAATAGATTATATATAGAAGTAAAAA
>DAOUQG010000230.1 GCA_030625765.1 Thermohalobacteraceae bacterium
CTAGTCAGTCCTGATAATATCTTAATATGACTTCTTGCAAATCCTTTATTATTAATCTCCTCTTCAATTTCACCCTTGATTTTCTCTAAATAAGCAAGATATATTTTCTTCTGTTCCTCAGTTAACTCAGCAACAATCTTATTATCTATTTTTTCAGGCAGCTCTTTTAGTACGTCTCTTTTAACTCTTCTTAGCATGAAATGCTTTATATGTTTTATTAACTCGTTCATTACCAGCTCATTCTTATTCTTTACAATGGGTCTTTCGAATTTATTAACAAATTTTCTGTGGTTATAAAGATACCCTGGCATTATAAAATCAAAAATTGACCATAGTTCAGTCAATGAGTTTTCAATAGGTGTTCCAGTAAGTGCAAAATAATTGTTAGCCTTTATCTCTTTAACAGATTTAGCATTCTGAGACATAGGATTCTTAATATGCTGTGCTTCATCTAGCACACATAATCTAAAAAAAATATCCTTGTATAAATCAATATCTCTTCTAATAAGTGGATAAGATGTTATAACAATATCATAAGCATCAATACTATTTGATAAGTCCCTTCTTTCCTCTTTTTTCCCTGCTATTATCAGAGTTTTTAAGCTAGGTGAAAATTTTTCTATCTCTGACTGCCAATTATATACTAATGACGTAGGTGCAACAATCAGTGAAGGACAGCTTCCTTTTTCTTTTTTTTCAGAAACTAAAAATGAAAGAATCTGAATAGTCTTCCCTAATCCCATGTCATCAGCAAGGATTCCCCCAAAACCATATGACGATAATGTTTTTAACCATTTAAAACCAAATTTCTGATATTCTCTTAAAACGTTGTCTAGATCGGATGGGATTTCGTAATCTATATCTTCAGGTTCTCTTATATTTTGAACTAGTTCTTTAAACTGTAGGTTTCTCTTAATTGAGTTTATATTTGATCCCTTTAAATGCTCATCTATAAACAATGCTTTATATTTTGGAATATCTATTTTCCCATTTTCAAAATCTTGTGAATCCAAATCCAAATAATCAACTAACTTTGATATATCGTTTAATTCATCATTGTCTAATGGAAGATAAGAGCCATCAGCTAATTTGTAGTATTTCTTCTTCTCTTTTATAGAATTAAATACATCTCTTAGCTCTGAGTCGTTGATTCCATCAATTGAAAAACTAAACTCTAATAGATTGTTCGTTGTATAAGTTCTTACACCACCTGAATAAGAAGTAGTGTCTTTGATTTTTAAGCTTCTAAATCTTTCAGAATAAAATACATCTGCTATCTTCTGTAGTATAGGTAATTTATTATATACAAGATTAAAAATCTTATCCTCATCATCTAAATACACATAATTTTTATTAATCTTAAAATCAGCAGTTTCAAAAAATCTTAGTATCTCTTTTTCTTTGCTAATATCCCTCAAAAGTATCCTATCATCTTTACGAATTCCTTCTTCATTACTGAAAGCATCTAGTTTATACTCTCCATAAACAAACTTAATATCTGCTGTGATTATATTTTCTACTTTATCTAAAAATATCTCAGTTTTTAGCTCTGTATTGTAGATAGAGGCCTCAACATTTTTATCGATTTCTACTTTCCCAAGTTTTTCTATAACAGGGTATACTTCAGATATAAACCTCTCATCATATTTTTGTGGAATTCTAATAACATTACTACCTTGATTAGTAACAATATTATAAAAAGGCATTAAATTTTTTCTCTGAGATATTGATATCTTGTGTATCTTATTATTTACAAAAAAATACTCGCCATCTTCAACTAAAGGTATTATATTATCCTCAAAGCTTACTTCCAAATTAAGATTATTTCTTTCTTTTACTAGTGAGAAATTAATTGCAATATCTTCTTCAACTACCTCTATATCAGAATGCTTAGTTTCATTAATAATGGTGTTTATTCTTCTATCCTTTACTATCTCAAAAAGCTTTTTTATAGAATTCTGAGGTAAATATGCTTTTTTACCACTAAACAAACTTGAAATAATCCTTGAATGTGACATCCCCCTTAAAGTCTGTTCATTATCATAAATGTCTATTAGTAAATCAATAACTCTTTTATCTTGTTCACTAAAGCAATGAATGTTTGGGTCAAATGTAAACTCTTTTCCAAAGTATAAAATCTGATTATTGTTTATACTTTCTATAAGTTTTTCAATACTTTTTACGACATATAGCTTATTCTCACCTATCCTCATACTCAAAAAACCTACATTAAATCTGTTGTATTTATTTATAACACACTCATAGTTCAATTCAAGATTTATAGTAAGCTTTTCCATGCTTTCTTGGTATTCAAAATAATCAAATATGGTCTGAGCATATCTTTCTGCTCTTACTGTTTCATATTTGTATTTCCTATATATTTCCGCTATCTTAAGTAGTGCTGCTATTATATGCTTACAGCATCCCCAATACTCACTAAATGCTGGACAATTACACTCTGCTTCATCCATATATCCATTTTCATCAAGTACAATATTAACTATATAATCAGACGTTCCAAAGACTTGGGCTGTGAACTTAGAGTATCTTTCATCAATATCAATAATATCTACTCTATTTTGCAAATAATATCTCTCGCCTCTTAAGTAGGTTGTATTGTTTGTTGCAATATTTTTTAAGTATTCTCTTGTTATACTAACCATAACACACCTCATCATTAAAACTAATCATATTTAATATATTTCTTAAAGATTTTCAGCAATAATATCTTTTATTTTCTCTGATAAGCTCTTAGTATCTTTTACGGAAGTAGTTTTCATATCAATAGCAGGTGATATTATCACTTCTACGTACGCAGGTTGAATCAAGTAGCTATTTTTCTTCATAATATTTTTTGAACCTTTTATTGTTATTGGAACTATAGGTACGTTTGATTTCGTAGCAAGCTTGAGACTACCAGGCTTAAATTCTCCTAGATTTCCATCCTTACTTCTAGTACCTTCAGGAAATATAACATATGAATACCCTTCTTTTAGTAGCTTAACACCCATTTTTATTGCGTTTACTGATTGCCTAATATCCTTTCTGTCTATAAATATACATTTCATTAATCGCATCCAAGTTCTAATTATGGGTAATTTTTTTGTTTCAATTTTTGCAATAAATGCCTTTGGTTTTTGAATATATCCAAGTAATATTGGAATATCAAAATTGCCTTGATGATTGGATACAAAGAGAACAGGTTCATTTTTAGGAATATTTTCTTCACCAATTACTTTAATTTTACTTCCACTTAAATTAACTAACGACTTTGCCCATCTGCTAACACTTTTTTGAATTAATGCATCTCTTTCCATAACTTTACCTTGTATATCATATACCTTACATCTAATTAATGAAGGTATATAAAACAATAGAATTATCCAAAAATAGACAAACCATATTAATGTTCTAACCATAAATAGCACCACCTTTAATAGTATATATAATAATTCGGTTGTTTAATAACTTTTTCCTACACTTTTATAATTCTACATGTTATTATATAACCCCGCCCTACAATAATATAATAAAACCTACTGCTTCTAAATTTGAAACAGTAGGCATGTAAAATTAATAATACCATTTGCCTCGACCCTTCAAACTCTGTCCTTGGTTCTCTTCCAAAAAAACAACCCTCTGCTACTATTGTAACAGAAGGTGTTATTAATGAAAATACCCTAATAACTTTAGTGTCTTGTACCTTTATTTCCTAAATATATATTCTTGCATCCTGTTTCTTTAACAAATATCGATGCAACAAATCCTATTACTGCTGCTATAAGCACCACTGTAAATGCTTTTTGATATAGTAAAGTGGTTGACAAAGTTGCACTGTATTTATCAAAAACTTTCGCCACTAATGGAGGGATTACTATAGTACCGAAGAACCCGCCAATGTTAGCTACTGATGTAGATACACCCACATATTTAGGGTGATTAACTTCTTTTATACAAGGCCAGCTTACTACATAAGCACAGCTCATAAATCCTATAAAAAATATTAAAGGTAATATTAAAGCTGATGGAGGCTGTCCTCCATTTGCAAAAGTTATGAAAGCCCATACTAGAACATATATCCCACCTGATATAAGCAAAGGTTTTTTTCTGCTTTTTAGTTTATCTGACATATTACCAATTACTATCGAACCAATTGCACTTCCTAGTACTCCAGCCATTATATAATTAGATGCTTGTATTGTTGATTTTCCGTAAACACTCGATATAAAAGATGTTCCCCAATATCCCATCATAATTACATATGTACCATAGAAT
>DAOUQG010000205.1 GCA_030625765.1 Thermohalobacteraceae bacterium
TGGAAGCTTCCTAATAGAAAATGGAGAAATCAAATGTGGTATTAAAAATATGCGATTTACTGAGAGCATGATGAATGCTTTCAACAATGTCGTAGGAATATCTAAGGAAAGAAAGAAAGTTCCTGGGTTTGGTGTGGATTATGTTCCTGTATTAAAAATAAGAGATTTTCATTTTACTGGAAATACTGAATAATAATTATGAATAATAAAAATGAGCTGACGATATATATATCGTCAGCTCATTTTTACTGTAAAAAGTTATGCATATATATTTAAAAGAAGCCCTTCAATTTCACCAACTAGCTTTAATATATTTAATCCCTTCTTTTCATCATCTATTACTGCATCAGTAACTTCTAATAGTTTTTCATCTACTTTAGATACTATCTTTAATATTCTAGAACGTCCTCCTCGTCTAAAGCCACCTTGCTTATCCAATTTTAAGCCATATTCAACTGCTTCATTCATAAACTCAGAAACCATCTTTTTGTATTTCATCAAATTATCTACAGTACGCTTTTCTGATAAAAGCTTCCCTTGATCTTTGATTCCTTTTAACATACTATTTAACCTATCAACGGTTTTTTGGTCTCTTTTTTGGGATATTAGCTCTTTGAAAGAAGTTTCTTCTAAAGAAGTATCAAACTTCGGCTTCACTTGGTTTACTCTTGCTTGTTCAATACTATTTATTCTTACCATTATAAATTCTCCTTATCTTAATTTTTCTATATATTTCATAATAAATTATCTAAGTAAACTAAAACCTATAACCTCTACTGTAGCAATTGTAAGATGCCCTGTGGCATTTGATTTGCTTGTGCAAGCATCGCTGTTGCAGCTTGGTTGATGATGTTTGTTTTTGTGAAGTTTGCCATTTCAATCGCCATATCAGTATCTCTTATTCTTGACTCTGCTGCTGTTAAATTTTCAGTTACTGTTCCTAGGTTATTAATAGTATGTTGAAGTCTATTTTGATAAGCACCAATATTAGATCTTTGCATTGCCATGATATTTAATGCTATATCTATTTGTTCAACTGCATCCTTTGCAGCTTGTTCTGTACAAACATCTAATCCAGCCTTTGCATTTTCTCCTGGTGTAGCTATCAAGGTAGTATGGTCAGCCTCTCTAGCTATTCCCAATGAAGCTGTATCCACATTACAAATTCTTATTTCAAGCATTTCATTCTCATTTGATCCAATTTGCATAAGTTCAACCAAATCTTCATCAGGCTTTGGTGCATAATCCGGATCATTATATTCAACATCAAGTCCACTTCCAGCGTCTTTTATTACTAAAGCATTATCAACAATAGTATAACTTTCTAAATCATCTACAGCTGTTGCATCAGTTAGTGAAGCATCACTTAATATCTGTTTTATATCATCTAAAATATCTTCTACTGTTTTACCATCCACATCAATAGTAGCTGAGTCTGTAGCAGAATCATATGCTAAGACTGTACCTGATGAAAAGTTTATAGTAACATCATCAACTATTAAGCTGTCTCCATCGCTAGGTACTTCTAAAAAGCTCAAGTATACTTCTTCATTTCCTGTTATGGTTCCTTGAAAGCTACCTCCACCTATATGACTTATTTGTGTTGATGCTGTAGTCATAAAAGCCGTAGCATCAATATTACCTGACAATAAAGTCTTACCATTAAAATTAGTGGTACGTGATATTCTATCTATTTCAAATGTAAGCTGATCTATCTCAGTTTGAATACTATCTCTATCATCTAGAGTCAATGTTCCATTTGAAGCCTGTACTGATAGCTCACGCATACGCTGAAGTATAGATTGAATTTCAGATAAGCCTCCTTCTGCTGTTTGTAGCATCGATATACCATCTAATGAATTTCTATCTGCAACCTTAAGCCCTCTTATCTGTGAACGCATTTTTTCTGATATTGCTAAACCTGCAGCATCATCAGATGCCCTGTTAATTCTTAATCCAGAAGATAGTCTTTCTAAATGCTTTGACATATTATTTTGATTTACAGATAACTGCTTGTATGTGTTTAAAGCCTGAATGTTATGATTTATTCTCATGAAGCAATCTCTCCTTCATTATTTTTGATATTATATACCAATATTTGTATTTGAACCTTCTAGTATATTCTTTTCATATTTCATTATTTTCTTATTAACCTTTTCTTTATCAGTTTTTTTTGACATTGCAATCTGCCATCCTTCTGAAATCTCCTGCATCATTTTAAGTACTATTTCTATTGAGTTTACATCTTTTCTAATATTTGCTTCAATTAGTTTCTCAGCCATATAGTTGTACAAATTATCAAGCTGATCTGATATATGCCCTGCATCATATTTAAGTCCTGCACCTAGTCTGTAAATAATGTCATTGCAATTTTGCAATAGCTTGTTTGCTTCTCCATAATCCTTAGAATTAACAGCTATTATAGATTTTTGTAATTTTTTAATACATCCATTGTACAAAATACTTGTTAGCTCCTGTGGTGATTTTTCTAAGAGTGTCTTTTCATTAAGTACTTTATTCAAAGACTACACCTCCCTGACCTTCTATTTATAATATCGACATATACTATAAAATCTTTACAGCATTTTTTCCATTTCTTCAAGTAGTAATAAAACTTCAGCAATTACTGAATATAACTGAGGAGGGATATTTTCTCCTAAATCCATATCAATTAAATTTCCAATAAGATTTGAATCCTCTTGGAGTGGTACATCATTTTTCTTAGCCATTTCAATGATTTTCTCTGCTAAATGTCCTGTTCCTCTTGCTATAACCTTTGGAACATCTCCTGTTTTTTCATCATAATGAAGTGCTACGGCAGATGGTCCATTTATTTCTCTCTTTTTTCTTAAATTATTATTTTGATATTTCATATTTTTAGATCAAACCCTTTCCTACCTAGTCTATCTGATGAAACAAATTCATTTTTAGCTTTTACTTCATTATTGCTTTCTCTATTTTTTTCATTCAAATCAGTAAATTTTAAGCCAATGACATTGTATCCTACTTTTTCTAGATTGTTTTTTAAATTTTCAGAAAGATGTTTTACCTTTCCCTCTAAATTCTTATTATCATTTTTAATAGTTACAGAAAGATTTCTATCAATTGAGGATATTTTAATTCCTGTTGCACCCATTTTTTTAGTATCTATTAAAAAATATAAACTAGCATTTTCCCAATCTATTTTATCATTATTCTTTCTTCCATTAACAAACAGCTTTACATTTTCAAGATTCCCTTCAACATTTAAAGGAATATTAAAAAACATGCTTTGCTCATGTGGATTACTATCTTGTTTGCTAAGCAATTGCTGTCCAGTTAAATTGTTTATAGCCTTAACAATCTGTTGATTAGTAGAACTTTCCTGAGATGCCTTACCCTCACCTTCAGTTAGGTTCAACATAATTGCCTTTAAGTTTTTTTGTAAATCTTGCTTTGAGAGGTTTTCTAAGTTGCCAGCTAGCTTTTGAGCTGCTTCACTCTCATAATTTAAGCCTAGTGCTCTAAATATATCAAATGTATTTCTAGCTGATGCTTGCTGATTTTGAAGGTTATTTAGAGTGTTACTAAGATTTGATACAAAATTGTTCTGTAAAGTAGCTTTTTTACTAAACATACTCTCCTTTGTAGCACTATGAATTATTTTATTCTGTGATGGCTTCCAATTTAGTTTCATAAGCTTTCCTTTTACACTATCAAATATCTTTGCTGCCTCACTATTCTTTCCTTTTGATAATAAAGACCTTGCCTTAGCTAAGCTACTACTCATCTCTATTAATTGCTTCTCTGTTTTCATATCTGTATATAATGTTATTTCGCTTTTCAAAATTGCTTTATCTAAAATATCAATACTTTTTTCTAGCATTCCCTTCAGTTGAGAATGTACATTGCTTCTAGTACTATTAGCTACTTTAGTCATAGTATCAATATTTCTTATCACTTCTCTCTTCAAATCTTTAAATTTACTTGCAGCAAGTCCCATTTCTTTAGTTATTTTTGTCATTATAAAAGCCTTTGAAGATGAATCCATACTAGATAGTACCTGCTCTAATCCGTGAATACTATTTAAATCTTCATGACTTAAAAAATTACTCAAGTCTTTATCGAACAATTGTCCATCTATCTGATCTAAAATTTGAGACAATTTAAGTAACCCTTCCTCTTTATTACCTAGCTCCATTATGTACTTTGCCTCATTCAATACGTTTTGTAGCTTTTCAGCTATATCTTTGTCTGAAATTTTCTCATTTATAATCCTAGATATTTTTCCTAAATCCTGATTGCTTGTAAGTATTTCCTTAATATCATGTAATGCTTCTTTTATTGATAAATCTTGTGAAATACTATCAGTTTTACTCTTAATTTTGTCTGAAAACTCAGAATCAAATTTTTCTGCAATTTTTGATAATACATCTTCATACTCTTCTCCATGAATTGCTTCATGAACTGATTCTAAATTTGATGCTGTAAACTCTATACCTTTGTTCGCCATAGTCTTTATAGTATCAAGTTTATGTGAAATATTTCCAGCTGTCTTTGATAAAAAGTCTTCCACATTTTTCAATGTATCCTTGTTTATAGGCACATCATTTTCTACTAAAGTTTTTGTAGCTGCTTGAAGCTCTGTTGTAGGCTTAAATCCAAGCTTAGAAATAATATTTGAAGCATTAATGCTTCCTTGTTTATTTATATTATCACCTGAATTTGTATTGCTTTGTGTTTTTACAGCATTTTCTCTTTGCTCTAAAATTCGCCCTTTATTTCCTAGCCTATTATTTAAAAAATCATTTATAATTTTCATTATGCTACACTCCTTAATAGCATTTTTTAGTTTGAACAATTATCTTCATTAACTTCACTTGCTTAAAGTTTTTTAAGTTGTCATAATATATATCGGCTTAAATCTATTATTTTTTAATAATTATTCAAATCCTAATTGCCACTTCTTTCAGATTAATCTTTTATAGTACAATTAGTTATATAGCTAAAAAAAGAGAGCTTTTAGCTCTCATTTTTTTATATTCATTTTTTATTCTTTTGTAACTTCTATTGTTGCAAAAGCATCATGAGCATGTATAGACTCTTGATGTCTAGTGTTTACTTTAAACCATGTTATTCTTTTATCATCATAAAGTTTTTCTGCAACAAGTCTAACAATATCCTCTGCAAACCTTGGATTTTCATAAGCTTTTTCAGTTACATATTTTTCGTCTACTCTTTTTAAAATTGGGTATACCTCG
>DAOUQG010000195.1 GCA_030625765.1 Thermohalobacteraceae bacterium
CAGAAGGTAAGAGACAAGCAGAGATAGCTAAGAAATTATGTTCTAATTACATAAAGAATTTTGAACAGATGGCTAACAGTGGGAAAGGCTTATATTTATTCTCTAATACAAAAGGTAGTGGTAAAACTAGAATGGCTGTTAGTATAGCAAATGCGTTAATCAAACATAAGAATACACCAGTTAAGTTTACTACTGCAATTAGAATACTTGAAGAAATTAAAGCAACTTATAGTGATAACAATAAAAGTGAAAGTGATTTATTAGCAGCAATTAGTAGAGTTGATGTAATAATCTTTGATGATATAGGAACTGAAAATCCAACTCCTTGGGTAAAAGAAAAATTCTATAGTATTTTGAATGAAAGACTAATAAATGGAAAAGTTACTATGTTTACTAGTAACTGTAAAATTGAAAAATTAAATCTTGAAAATAGAATAGTAAACCGTATTCAAAAGATGGCTATACCTATTAAATTTCCAGAAGAAAGCGTCAGAGGTTATATAGCAGAAAAAGAAAATGAAAACTATATGAAAATGTTATTGAAATAATCGGAGGAATAGATAATGAAAATGATACTAGAATCAAACAAGA
The DNA here is from genome assembly GCA_030625765.1 of Thermohalobacteraceae bacterium. Taxonomy (GTDB): domain Bacteria; phylum Bacillota; class Clostridia; order Tissierellales; family VENL01; genus DAOUQG01. The sequence goes on from DAOUQG010000195.1 coordinate 592, forward strand.
AATTATTAGAAAGATACAGATTTATTTGTAGGAGTAAGGGACTAACCAATAAAAGTATAGATGCCATTTGTAATAATGATTTAAGAGTTTACCTAGAATGGCTTGGGGAAAGAGATGCATTACAAGTTACTCATTTAGATATACAGGATTTTCTAATGTACTGCACAGTTGATAGAAAGAATGAAGCACAGGCAGTAAACAGAAAATATACCAACCTTAACATGTTTTATAAAAGACTAATAATAAATATGGACCTTGAAATCAAAAACCCTCTTGATAAGGTGGACAAACCAAAAGTTAGAAAGAAAGTAAAACCTTATCTAAAAGAGGAAGAATACAATTTAATGATTAACTTTCTAGAACATGAAGGGAACTTAAGAGGTTTAGCATTATGCTCTATGATGTTTTCATCAGCGTGTAGACTATCTGAAATATCTCAATTAGATAAAAACTCATTAGATCATGTAAATAGAAGATTTATAGTTACTGGAAAAGGTCAAAAACAACGTCAATGTATGTGTTCAAAAGATGCTTCTATGAAGGTCCTTAGATATATAGAAAATAGAACAGATGATAATAAAGCATTATTTATAACATCAAAGGGAAATAGATTATCACCTAAGTCAATTCAAGATTATCTAAAAAGATTAGGCTTAAGGGCAGGAGTTGAACAGAATGTGCATCCACACTTATTTAGACATGGAAGGGCAATGCAATTATTAAAAGCTGGTGCATCACTTGAAACAATTCAAAGGATTCTAGGACATGAAAGTATAGCAACAACTCAAATATATGCACATATGAATTTTGATTCTGTTCAAAGTACAGTAGATGAAATTGATAATAAAATAGCAGATATAAACCAAGCTGCATAAAAGAAGGTGTAAAGAATGAACAAAGTAATACTTATGGGTAGATTAACTAAGGACCCGACTTATAGATTATCACGATCAGCTAATCCAACTCCAATAGCTCAATATACATTAGCTGTAGATAGAAAATATAAGGTCCAAGGACAATCTGAGACAGATTTCATTATATGTAAAGCATTAGGTAAGAATGCAGACTTTGTAGAAAAATACTTAAAAAAGGGTATGAAAATAGCTATTGTTGGAAGGTTACAAGTACATATAAGTGATAATAATGGAACAAGAAGATATTACACAGAAGTTATTGTTGAGGAACATAACTTCGCTGAAAGTAAATCATCTTATCAAAGTAATAATAATCAAGCTAGTAATGAATTAGCTGGTGGTAATCAAACTGGAGACGGTTTTGTACCAGTAAATGAGGATGATGATTTACCATTTTAAATCAGGATTAAAACTAAGTTTAGTAGAGATTAGAAGGTGATTAATTGGAAGGACAACAAGTTATAAACTTCGATACTGGAAAATTACAAGATGAATTAGCTTATAAAGTTGAAAAGGCTATTGAAAGATATAGAATGTTTGAACCATTAGATGGTTATTATTTAGCCTTTTCAGGTGGTAAAGATAGTGTAGTTATAAAAGCATTAGCAGATATGGCAGGAGTTAAATATGATTCACACTATAATATTACTACTGTAGATCCTCCAGAGCTACTAAGATACATAAAAAAATATCACTCTGATGTCGTTAGAGAGAAACCCATCATGACAATGTGGGAATTAATACCTTATAAATTAATGCCACCAACAAGGATAGCAAGATATTGCTGTTCTGTGCTTAAAGAAGGTGGTGGGAAAAATAGATTTGTAGTTACTGGAATAAGATGGGCTGAAAGTGTACGAAGAAAAAATAATAGAAGCATGATTGAATTTGATAGATATGGAAGTAAATCTAAACAAGCTAAGAAATATAGGGAAATATTCTTCATGAATGACAATGAAGGGAAAAGGAGAATGATAGAAAGCTGTGCAATAAAAGGGAAACATATTCTTAATCCTATTATTGATTGGACAAATAATGATATTTGGAATTTCATACATAAATACAATATTCCTTATTGCGAGTTGTATGACCAAGGATTTGAAAGGTTAGGTTGTATTGGTTGTCCAATGGCTGGGAAAAAAGGAATGATAAAAGAGTTTAAAAGGTGGTCACATTACAAAAAACTATATCTAAAAGCATTTGATAATATGCTAATTGAACGTGATAGGAGAGGGCTTGAAACTATGTGGAAATCAGCAGATGAAGTTATGGACTGGTGGATAAATAAACAATAGGAACTAATATAAGAAGGTGAAATATGAAGAAAATACAAGCCTGCAATTGCGGATATATAGAGGGTAAAAAGACAATATTAAATAACCATGCTCATGTAGGTATAACAACAGAATTTCAGGATAATGGAGTTTTTCGAAACAATAAGGCATTATACATAGAAAATAATTATTGTCCTCAGTGTGGGAAAAAATATAACGTAGTGTTTGAGAAAGATGAGCAAGAAGAGTTACCAATATAGGAACTAAATATTAGCTTAGTATTTACATGGATATTAATCATTGCTCAATTTTAAAGGCTCCCATTGGACAATATGAAATACATTTTTTACACTTAATACATTTATCATAATCTATTGTTGGAGCTTTATAGCCTTTCTGAATTATAGCATTTACAGGACAAACTTTTACGGAAGGGCAAGGATGGTTTTGTGGACATCTAGATTTATCAACTACTATTTTCATATAAAAACCTCCAACTAGTATTATACAAGTATTTTAACCATTGAAATTTTAAATATACAGCAATAAAAAATATACAAAAGATTGATTTAGTAATTATCATATGAAATTTTACTTGAGTAGATCCGGAACACAAAAATTTCACTTGAATAGACAATGATTAATTTAGGATCATACATAAAGTGGCAAAGTAATAAACAATGCACATTGAAAACTTAATAATATGTATATAGATTTCGTTTCGTAAAATATATGTTATAATTCTAATAGTTATACAATTTATATTATTATGATTGGAGGCAATTATGAAATTATCAATCTTTAATTTCTCTAGTAAATCTGATGAAGTAATTAATGGTTATATTAATTCATTTATTAAAGAAATTGCAAACTCAATTAGTGAAGTGAAAGATATTGAATGGGAAATAAATGATATTAAATTAAAAGGAAAAATTACTGATCTCATTGAGAAATACAATGATAAAGGACCCTTAATAAATAATTGGGATTTTAATATTGAGCTATCAAATCTTAATGTTTATGAAAATGATAGTGGGTTGATTTTAATAGGAGAAAAATTAAATACATCAAATGATTGGGGAGAAGAATCAATTAAATTGGTTGTAATAAAAAAAGTCGAGGAGAAAAATGTGTGGCATGAAATTTCTCACCTTTTCGGAACTAAGGACCACTATGACACTACAACACATGAGAAACTAGATATATGTGAAAGTGAAACTTGTATAATGCAATTTGGACTTTTAAAGGGTACATTCTGTAAAGAGGCAATTAATGAAATGAAAAGATTTTTTGGATTGTTAAATAATTAAGTATTAGATAAAAAGGAAATCTTAAAAGATTTCCTTTTTGGTGCAAAAAAATCGATCACAATAACTAAAATTGTGTTTAGTATTGCACAAAAATAATAGAAAGTGGAGGATAAGACACTATGTAGAACTGATATTTGATAATTTAGATACTAACGAAGGGCAGGAAAAAGCAACCGCTAATCTTGTTAGATTACAAAACGGACTGCGTAAATCAATAGAAAATGACATAGATTTTAAAATTACTATTGAAGAGATTAAGAAGTAAAGGCAAAAGCTTGGTTTAGAGCATATTGAAAGGAGTGATAATATGGGATATAGATGCCCGAAGTGTGGAAGAAAACCGAATTTAAAAGACGGTGATTTTCCTAAGTGGTGTAAATGTGGGGAAGTGTTAAGGGATAATATAGGTTTATTTAATGGAGAAAAATACTTTAACACAATAGGATCGTATGTGAAACCAGTATTTCCAATGCCACCTAGAAACAGAGTTGGAGTGGATTTATCTACCCAAAAAGATATTGGTTGTAGTATAACTATAGACATTACAAATAATGCTATTCAATCCATAAATAATAAACACATATGGAAGCCTATTAAAGATTCATATGATGTTGAATGTAGCATATGTGGAATCAGAGCAAAAAGAGCAGTTGCATATATAGTTCAAGAGTAAAGTTCGGTTTAGTCCATAGAAAGAGAGGAAAAAAATATGTATTTAATCAAAGAGGATATAACTTTTGAAAAATCACTATTAGAAATAAATAAGTTGTTATTAAGTTATATAGATCATGACAATGATTGTGAAGGAATTTACTATTTATTAGTTAAGCTAAATGATGAAACAAAGGAGATATTAGAAAGTTTAATTAATAATAAAGAGGAATACATAGAAGAATTTAAAAGTGAAGATAATAGCGAGTTGGATATAACATATCTATGGAGTATGATTGATATTAAATTCAAAAAAGCAATCTACTACAATAGCAAAGAAAATGTATTTTTTCATGAGGTAAACTAAAGAACTATTTAGTAAAGGAGGAGTGATTTAATAGATGTTTAGTAAAACAGTGATAGATACAGGGGATGAGAAACCAACCTATAAACCACCACCAATAGATGCAAGGATAAATATTATAAAGGATAAAATCATATTAAGAGCAAGTAGGTTTGATGATGGTTGTATAGATGGTCTAAGTATCAAACAAATTAATAAGATTGCAACTATAGCAGCAAGTGAAGCAGTTAAATATATTAATGACAATTACGGTAAGGGGATGGTTAATTGATATATAATACATATAACAATTTAAAAAGAGAAAAGACAATAATAGAATTAAGGATAGCAGATTATGAAGAGGAAAAGGAAAAATTAAGAAAACTTGCCAAGATTGATGGACCGTCAGATATGCAAGCTATTGATTATAGTAGTACACCAGTACAGACAACAAGTCAGATAGATTTTAGTTATTATCTTAGTAGAGTAAGAGAAATAGATAATCACTTAATTTTACATAAAGTAAGGTTAAAAAAAG
>DAOUQG010000196.1 GCA_030625765.1 Thermohalobacteraceae bacterium
TTCTAAACCTTGAACAATACCTTCTAACCCATCTTTTCCAACATCATCATTTCTGTAGATAACTACTATTTTCTCAGCTTCAAACTCATCAATTGCATATTTTGCCATTAGCTTTCCTTCATATACATAGTTTGGTTGTACTGGGAAGAAGTTTTCTCCAGCTTGAGTAAGTGCTACAGCTCCTGAACCAAAATAAACTGATGGTATTCCTTCTTCTTTAACGATATCTAAAGAAGCCATTACTCCAGGAGTTCCTAGATGTCCTACTATTGAGAATACCTTTTCATCAAATATTAAGGATTCAATAGCTTGAACAGACTTTTCTGGGTTAAATTCATCATCTTTCTTAACTAATTCAATTTTTCTTCCATTAATTCCACCAGCGTCATTCACCTTATTAAAGTAAGCTTCCATACCAGCGAAATATGGTGTTCCAATAAATGACAATACGCCTGACTGTACCCCTACAGTACCTACCTTTATTATATCAGCAGTCGCACCTTGAGCTAACTTAACTTCAACTTCTTCATTATCGCTTTTGTCTATACTCCCAACTTCATTTGATGTTTTTTCAGCTTCATCTGTTGAGCATCCTATCAATGAAACGATCATAATAAAACTTAATAGTAAAACCATCAATTTGCTTGCTTTTAAACATCTTAACACTATAATACCCCCTATTTTTTTATTTTAATATATAGTATCTAAGTAAGTTACTTAGTTACTAGCTTAACTACTTCCAAGATATGCTTTTTTAACCTTTTCATCATTTCTTAATTCAATTGCATGACCACTATGAACTACCTTGCCAGTTTCAAGAATGTATGCATAATCTGCAATTGACAAAGCCTGATGTGCATTTTGCTCTACTAATAATATTGTAGTTCCACTCTTATTTATTTCTTGAATAATATTAAAAATATCTTTAACAATTAGTGGAGCTAGTCCTAAAGAAGGTTCATCTAACAACAATAATTTCGGCTTAGCCATTAATGCTCTTGCTATCGCAAGCATTTGTTGTTCTCCTCCTGATAGAGTTCCTGCAATTTGCTTTTCTCTTTCTCTTAGTATTGGAAAATATTCATACCCTTTTATAAGTGATTTATTAATATTCAATTTATCTTTTCTAGTATATGCTCCAACCATCAAATTCTCATGTACAGTTAGGTCTGGAAAAATTTGTCTTCCTTCAGGTGATTGAACTATCCCCATTGAAACTATATCTTCAGGTTTATAATTCTTTAAATCTTTTCCATCAAATTCATAACTGCCTTCTTTGATTTCTAACAAGCCTGAAATAACCTTTAAGATAGATGTTTTACCTGCTCCATTAGCTCCTAATAGTGTAACAATCTTCCCTTTTGGAACTTCTATAGATACATCTTTCAGAGCATGTATATACCCATAATAAGCATCCACATTTTTAAACTTAAGCATCATTCATCCTCCTTTCCAAGATAAGCTTCTTGAACTGCAGGATTTTTTTGAACTTCTTCAGGTGTTCCTTCTACTATCTTTTTACCGAAACTAATTACACATATTTTTTCACAAATATCCATAACTAGATTCATATCATGCTCAACTAAAAGAATTGTTATGTTAAACTCATCTCTAATTCTTTTTATTAGCGTTGCTAATTCTTCGGTTTCAGTTCCATTCATACCAGCGGCAGGTTCATCTAAAATTATTAGTTTAGGCTCAGATACTAAGGTTCTTCCTAATTCAATAAGCTTTTGAACTCCATATGGCATTGATGCAGCAAACTGATTTTCAATTCCTTTGAGACCTAGAAACTCTAGTACATCCAAAGCTTTTTCTTTAGCCTTTCTTTCCTCTTTCCAAATTTTAGGTAAACTGAATCCTTGAGACAGTATTCCACCTTTAATTTTACAATGCATTCCCATAATGAGATTTTCTAAAACTGTCATATTTTTTACCAATTCAACATTTTGAAATGTTCTTACTAATCCTATATCTATTATTTCATGAACTTTATAGCTCAATAGATTATGTTCTTGTTCCCCTGGTTTAAAGATTAATTCTCCTTCATCTGGAGTATAAAATCTACTAATACAGTTAAATACTGTAGTTTTACCTGCTCCATTAGGACCTATTAATCCATATATACTATTTTTCTCAACCTCAAAATTTAGATTATCAACAGCTTTTAGACCACCAAAGCTAATAGATAAATTACTAACTTTTAAAATACTCATTATATACCCCCTTCAATCCTAAAGAGCAGTTGATTTTACTTTATTATCTTGAATTCGAAATTTAATTTGTGTCATTATTCTAGCCAACCCATATGGCATGAACCTAATTACAAGTATTAAAGAAATTCCTGTAAGTATTGTAGGCAAACTGTTAATTTCTCCAATCACAGGTATTTCTTTAATTATCTCTGGTACTACAACAATAAATACAACTCCTAATATACTCCCTTCTATAGAAGCTAAGCCACCAATAACAACCATAGCTAATAAGTTAAGTGATAACCCAATACCCCAACTATTTGGATCTGTATATCTCAATAAATGAATGTGAAGTGAACCAGCTATTCCTGCATAAAATGCACTTATAGCAAATGCTATCAACTTATATTTTAATAAACTTACTCCCATAGCTTGTGCTGCATGCTCACTATCTCTCATAGCAATTAGGGCGCGACCAGTTTTGGATTTTAATAAATTATAAGCAAATATAGATAGTAAAACCAATATAACTATAGATAATACAAAATAGGATTCTCTACTTTTAAAGATAAATCCAAAAATACTTGGTGAGCTAGGTTTCATTGCAGAATATCCATTTGTAAATGCAGTCCATTCTTTAAATATATGCTGTATCGTAACACCAAAGCCTAACGTTGCAATTGCCAAGTAATGACCTTCAAGTCTCAATGCTACAAGCCCTAATAATAAACCTAAAAGCATAGGTACAAGTCCTGAAATTAGCAGCGATAATAAGAAAGGGAGATGCAGTTGCATAGTAATATATGCTGACATATATGCTCCTATCCCCATAAATGCTGCATGTCCAAGAGAAATCTGTCCAGCATAACCTAAGAGAATATTAAACCCCAATGCAATTATTGAATATACTACAACAGTATCAAGCATGGTCATCGTTGCTCTCTTGAAGCTTATAATAAATGGTAATACTGCAATAACAAATCCAATTATTAAAATTTGAAGCTGCTTACTTCGAAATATTTTTTTCATCTTTACACCTTCTTCCTGTGAATCTTTCCGAATAATCCAGTAGGCTTGAAGATTAGTACGACTATAAGTAATCCATATACAATGACTGTTTTCCATTTTAATGTAATATAATATCCTACAAGATTATCTAAAATACCAATCAAAAAGCCACCTACTACTGGGCCTAGAAAAGAACCAAATCCTCCTACTACAGCAGCTATAAAAGATTTTAGATGTATCTCACCCATCATAGTAGTTGACACATTAGTTGTAGGTGCAATTAAAAGTCCTGCAATAGCACCAAGAACAGTTGCAATAATCCATGAAGATGAAGTTATTCTATTTACAGGTATTCCCATAAGTTTTGCAGTTGTTTCGTTCTGAGCAGTAGCCCTTATTGCTATACCAAATAATGTTTTCCTTATCATATAGAAAAGAACTGACATTATTACAATAGTTACTAATATAATAAATATTGCATTTGGTTGTATTACCACTCCTCCAATATTCAAATTATCTAAAGTTATTGCCTTTCTTAAATAGTGAGAGTCGATACCAAATAATGCTGTAGCTAAGCCACTGATTACCATTATAAGCCCTAATGTTACAATCATCTTGCTAACTACAGAAGCTTTATTTACTGATCGAATAACATATTTTTCAATAATAAATCCAAATAAAACTGCAAATATAATTGTCACAATAAATGCTACAGGATACGGCAAACCTAAAGAAGTAAATAGTTTAAATCCAATAAAACTACAAAACATTGCCATTTCACCTTGAGCGAAGTTAATAACATCTGTAGTTCTAAAAATAAGCACAAGCCCAAGTGCAGCAAGAGCATATAGACTTCCAGTTTCTAATCCCGCAATTACATTTTGAAAAAATATATTCATTCCTTATCCTCCTTAAACTTACTTCTCCTTGTCAAAATTAATATACTTAATTCTATATTTTCGTTTATACAAGCTAAAATTTAATAACGATGAATGCTAGTTTTAAGTTTCAATTTGACTTACTGTATTTTTTTAATCACCTCTTTTCTTAGCTCATATTTTGACATCTAGTCTTTATGTGTTGCAATTTTCATACCAATTATCAATTATTTTTAATGATAAAATAAATATTGAAAGACAATAAACTATGACGTTTTTATAAGTCTATTGTCTATTATTAATCATCCTCCTTAAATATTATTGTCTTTTTTTCAAACAGTGCCTGATTTTCATGCATTCCTCTTGTGGGTAGAAATATTTTTTACTATGCCAGAAAATACACATATTTAAAGTATTTTGCTACTTCGCAATTAGCTCATTAATATAAAAATCGTTAACTACCAAAAGATGAATATTATTTAGTAGTTAACGACTATAATATTTAATATATGTTTATGATTTGATATCTTATATTTTTATCTTTGTCTTATGTATTACTTTATCCGATGACTAACAATTCTAATACTCCCTCTTTTTCAAGTGGGAGTAAAGAATTGAATAGTCCCTGGATTGGTTCAACTAGAATTCAGATGGAGTTTTAACTCCATCTGAATTAAGTTTCACTTTATCTTTCTACAATAATTGAAGTACCCTGTCCTCCACCTATACAAAGAGTAGCAAGACCAGTTTTTGCATCTCTCTTAAGCATTTCATATATTAAAGTAATAAGAATTCTAGTACCAGATGCACCTATTGGATGACCTAATGCTATTGCTCCACCATTTACATTAACCTTTGCTGGATCTAATCCTAAATCTTTTCCTACTGCAATTGATTGAGAAGCAAATGCTTCATTCGCCTCAATTAAATCTAAATCAGCAACTGTCATATTTGCTCTTTCAAGTGCTTTTTTAGTTGCTGGTACTGGGCCATATCCCATGATTTTAGGATCTACACCTGCTGAAGCATATGATTTTATTGTAACTAAAGGTTTCAATCCTAATTCTTCTGCTTTTTCCTTCGCCATAACAATTAGCATAGCGGCACCATCATTTATACCTGATGCATTTCCTGCTGTTACTGTTCCATCTTTTTTAAATGCTGGCCTCATTTTCGATAGCTTTTCAATTGTCATTCCATGCTTAGGAAATTCGTCAGTATCTACTGTTATTGGATTTCCTTTTCTTTGTGGAATTTCAACAGGTGCTATTTCATCTTTAAATCTTCCTTCTTTTTGAGCTTTTTCTGCCTTCAATTGACTTTGAAGTGCGAATTTATCCTGTTCTTCTCTTGTGATACTCCACTGTTCTGCAATGTTTTCAGCAGTAATTCCCATATGATAGTTGTTAAAGACATCTGT
>DAOUQG010000011.1 GCA_030625765.1 Thermohalobacteraceae bacterium
AATACTTGCTCTAATAGCTTTATAAACAGGACCTTCGTTAAAAACGTATCTTCTAGCTTTATTAAGATCTGTTGCTACAGCTGCAAAAGGTTTATCTAGTTCCTCAATGTTTCTGTATCTTGTTAACAGTCCTAGTATTTCTTCAATTTTTTCTCCCTTTATAAATCCTCGTTTAGGAATAGTTAAGTCTATCCAAAATTTTCTATCTATCTGTAATGCAATACTTCCAAGCCTACTAGGAGATATACCGCAAAGATATAATCCTCCGACTAATGCACCAGAACTACAACCAGCAATCATATCAATATTAATATTATTTTCTTCAAGTGCCATCAATGCTCCAATATGAGCTAACCCTCTTGCTGATCCAGAACCTAACGCGACACCGATACAAGGTCCTTTCTTCATTCAATCCCCCCAAAATACATAAACCTATTCTAGATTTTCTATTCTTTTGTTTTCAGAATCTATATTTAGTTTGTTTTCAAAATACACACTTCTACTTGGAAATGCCATTGAAATGCCTTCATCTTCAAATATTTTCATTATTTTAAAATTAATATCCTGTTTAATATTTAAGTAATCTCCCCAAACTGCTGTACTTGTAAAAAAATATATGAAAATATCAAGACTACTATCATTAAATTCATCAAATTTTACATATATAGACTCTTTATCAACATCTTGATGATCATAAAGCATCTTTTCTATCAAGTATATTGCTTTTTTTAGCTTATCAATAGGAGTATCATAAGTTACACCTAGCTTGAAAGTTATTTTTCTATTACCTCGCCTAGAATTGTTAATAATTGGCTTATCTACTAGTTTTGAATTTGGTACAGTTACTAATGACTTTGAAAATGTTCTTATTTTAGTACTTCTAAAGTTAATATCCTCTACTACACCTTCTACATCAGATAAACTTATCCAATCTCCGATATCAAAAGGTTTATCCATAATTATTACAATACCACCAAAGATATTTGCTAATGTATCCTGAGCAGCTAAAGCTAGTGCTAATCCACCTATACCTAGACCTGCTAAAAAACCACTAACATTATATTCAAATTCTTGAGCTACTATTCCAATTGCTAACACAACGGTAATAAATCTTAATGCCCTTGATATGAAGGATCTAATTATGTTATTTGATCCTAATTTAAGCTTTTTACTCATTTTTTCATGTATTATGGTATATGTACCCTCTAAATTATAAAGTCCCCAAGCAATTGTAATTATTAAAGAAGACCTATAAAACTTCCTTATAACATCGTTAAACTCATCACTTATATTTAAATATCGTAATGCAAGATATATTCCTAATATAGTGACAAAAATTTTAACTGGCCTTTTAAAAACTGTGATAATCTCATCATCTATCTTTGATTTTGTCTTACTTGCAAATTTTGAAGCAATCTTAAATATATATTTCATGAAAACTATTCTAAATAATAAAAACACAATAAAAATACCTAAAGCAATAAGTATTTGTTTAATAGTAACATCTACATACATTACTCTATATTCTAACATTTGATTTACATCATTCAAATTATTCACTCCTATACTTTTAAATTATATTAAGCAAATCCACCCTTTAATAATATACATAGTTATTATAATAAAATTATATGTAATCTTGAGAATTTGTCAATAAATAGAATTATATGTCATTATTCACATTCACCAATTCACTTATTCATTAAAAACAAAAATCATAATACAAGCAATTATAAAATATACATATAGCATACCAGACCATTGGGAGGTTTTGTATGACTAATAGTATTATTTCACTAGCAACTATATTTTTGCTCATCTTTTTCTTTACAAAAGCTAAAAAAAAGCTGAAATTATATCTAAAATATTTTAAAACCATTATCCCTATTATTATCGCATTATGTACGGTTTCAATAATAATAATATTTCCAAAGGATTCAGTTGAAGCTGCAAGGAATGGTCTTCAAACTTGGTTTAATATAGTACTACCTGCACTATTGCCATTTTTTATTTGTTCTGAAATATTAGTTGGGTTAGGGGTAGTAAATTTTATCGGTACTTTGTTACAACCCCTTATGAATCCGATATTTAACGTTCGTGGTGAGGGTGCATTCCCTTTAGTAATGAGTGTTACTTCAGGATATCCAGTAGGTGTAAAATTAGCCTCTAAGCTAAGAATAGCGGAGACAATTACTCAAACAGAAGCTCAAAGATTAGTATCATTCTGTAGCACTTCTGGACCTTTATTTATGATTGGTGCGGTTTCAGTAGGAATGTTCAATGATGTAAGAATCGGTTCTCTCATAGCTTTTTCACATTATCTTGGTGTACTTACAGTAGGGATACTTTTTAGTTTTTATAAAAGAAAGGATAAAACATTAGTAAATAAACCACAAAGAAATATTATTAAAGCTTCCATAAAAAATCTTCTGGAAGCCCGAAAAGAAGATGGAAGAGCTATTGGTGTATTAATGGGAGATGCAGTTAAAGACGGTATGAATACTATGCTTATGGTTGGAGGATTTATCATATTGTATTCAGTAATAATTCGTGTTTTACATGTTACAAATACTTTTGAAGTAATATCAAATATCATAATCTCAATTTCTCCAATAAGCCTAAGAAAAGATATTTTAATTGCTGCTTTAAGTGGTTTTGTTGAAATAACAAATGGCTGTAAAATCGTCTCTTCAATTTCATCAACTACTTTGATAACTAGGATATCAATAGTTAGCTTACTTATAGGTTGGAGTGGATTTTCAATACATAGTCAAGCTATGACAGTGCTAAGCAAAACTGATATTAAAATAAAGATTTATATTTTATCAAAAGGACTACATGGTATTTTTGCTTTCATCTATTCTCAAATATTATTCAGACTCATCTATAAAAACTATATTACAACTTCTTCTATTTTAGATTCATCAATCAAAAAATACGTATTCACACCAAACTGGTTCGCAGTATTTAAGTTTTCCTTTGCAATGCTGATTATGATTATTTCAATGTTAATAATAATCGGAACAATATTGTGCTTGATAAATAAAATACAACATAAGAATACGCTCTAAAAAATAGGACTGCTTGTACCAAATATCTTTATGCTTACCAAAAATGATACACTCAGTCCTACTGACATGTTTATTATAATCCTTTTAGTTCTTCTCTATTCTCATCTAATGTTTCAATCATAATCTTAAGATTATTCTGTACTTCTTTTAATAATTGGTCTGCATACTCTCTTGCTCCAATACGAATTTCTTTTGCATTCTTTTTAGCATTGTTTATTATTTCTTCAGCTCTTATTTTTGCTTCTCTAGTTATTTCATCTTGCTCTATCATCTCTTCAATATGTACTTTTGCTTCATTAGTTATTGTCTCAGCTTCATTATGTGCTTCAGCAAGAATTCTCTGTCTTTCCTCTTTTATCCACTCTGCTTGTTTAATTTCATCAGGTAATTTTAGTCTTATTTCTTTAGTAATTTCTAACATTTCATCTTTATCTACACAAACCTTTGATGAAAAAGGAATCATTGAACCATCATCTATGACTTCTTCTATCAAATCTATAAGCTTTAATACATCCATTTATCTATAATCCCCCCTTAAGCTTTTTATAGATAGCTTGATTAACTACTTTTGGAACTAATTTTGATATATCTCCATTAAAAATAGCGACTTCTTTTACAACACTTGAACTTAAAAAAGTATACTGATTACTAGACATTAAGAAAACTGTTTCAAGTTCATCATCTAACTTTCTATTCATCAAAGCCATTTGCATCTCATATTCAAAATCTGTTACTGCTCTCAATCCTCTAATTACTGTAGAAATTCCTTTTGCTTTTGAATAATCTACAAGCAAACCTGAAAAGGTATCAACCTCTACATTAGTAAACTTTTTCACCGCTTCTTTTATCATTTCTTTTCTTTCTTCAACAGTAAACATAGTTTTTTTTGATGGATTGTATAAAATTGATACGACTACTTTATCAAATTTTTTTGAACACCTCTCAATTATATCTAGATGTCCATTTGTAATTGGATCAAAGCTTCCTGGATAAACTACTACCATTATTTCTCCTCCTTATTTCTATAAAAAGTAACTGAAATGCTCCCATATATTCTAGCATCAATTTTACTAAAATTAAATAGGTCGTCTGGAAAAGTTATTTGAACCTCATGTTCAATTATAATCATCCCGCTAGGATTTAAAATTTCCTGTTCATTTATCTCTTCTAATGTAGGCATAACATGGTTTTTCCCGTAAGGAGGATCCATAAAAATAAAATCAAATTTCTTATTTTTCTTACCTAAAATTCTAATTGCACTTATCACGTCGTTATTGTAAACATAAGCTTGATCAGATAGCTTTGTGTGAGTAAGGTTTTCTTTTATAGTTTTAATACTAATTCCACTTAAATCTATGAAATAGCATTCTTTAGCTCCTCTACTCAGAAATTCTATTCCTACATTTCCTGAGCCAGAATACAAGTCTAGAACAAAGCTATCTTCAGGAATATTTCTAATAATATTAAAAACTGATTCCTTCACTCTATCAGTTGTAGGACGCACATCTAACCCTTTAGGAGCCTTTAGCTTACGTCCTTTTGCTTTTCCTGTGATTACTCTCAATACTGTACCTCCTTATTTATCTTAATAATATTTTAGCACATTGATAATTTATGTACAAAATAAAAATATAGTTTACATTAAATATTTTGTGAATATTTTCAGTAAATAAAAAGAAAGATGTAAAAACACCTCTCTATTTAGTATGTTCTTATTAACTCTTGATTATATGCAAATAATACTAATTGAAGGATATTTCATTCATTTTACCTTCAAAAAGTCTAATAATCTTCTTTTTTATTTTAATATGCTCTTCAAATTCCAAAATTGGGTCATCATTTATAATATCTTTAGCAAAATTTTGAGCTGTTTTCAGTATATCTATATCAGTAAAAATGTTTGCTATTTTCAGATCAGGTATTCCATGCTGTCTTATTCCAAAAAACTCTCCTGGTCCTCGAATTTCTAAGTCCTTTTCAGAAATAATAAACCCGTCGCTGCTCTTTTCCATTATCTCCATTCTCTCTTTTGCAATTTTACTTCGGCTATTATTTACAAGCACACAATATGACTGGAATTCTCCTCTACCTACCCTTCCTCTTAACTGATGTAGTTGAGCCAATCCAAATCTTTCTGCATTTTCAATTACCATAATATTAGCATTAGGAACATTTACTCCTACCTCTATTACAGTAGTTGAAACTAATAAATCAATTTCACAATTGTTAAAATCTAACATTATTCTATCTTTATCAGCAGGTTTCATTTTTCCATGTAATAATCCTACTCTAAAATCTTTAAAATGATCATTTTGTAGTTCTTCGTACAGTTGAACAGCTGATTGAATATCTAATTTTTCAGATTCTTCTACCAATGGACAAACTATATACGCTTGTCTTCCTTCTCTAATTTGTTTTTTTACAAACTCATATACTTTATTTTTCATATCGCTGCTTACAGCATATGTTTTTACATGTTTTCTACCAGGAGGTAATTCATCAATAACTGATATATCTAAATCTCCATATAATATTAAAGCTAATGTTCTAGGTATAGGAGTAGCAGTCATTACTAATACATCCGGACTCTGCCCTTTTGAAGACAGCATAGCTCTCTGCCTAACACCAAATCTATGCTGTTCATCAGTTATTGCTAGTCCAAGCTTATTAAATTCAACAGTATTCTGTATAAGTGCATGAGTACCTACAACAATATCGATTTCTCCGCTTTTTATTTTTTCTAATAAATCTGTTTTCTGTTTACTTGAAATACTTCCAATTAATAATTCACATTTTATATCGTAATCATCTAATAACTCACTTATACTATTATAATGCTGTCTTGCCAATATTTCTGTGGGTGCCATCATAACAGATTGATATCCAGAAAAATATGCCTTCATCATTGCCAGTACTGCAACTATAGTTTTACCAGATCCTACATCACCTTGAACTAATCTATTCATACATTTACTAGATTCCATATCACTTGTGATTTCGGCTATAACTCTTTTTTGAGCATTTGTTAGTGTGAAAGGAAGTGATTTGATAAAATCAAGTATTTGCTCTGATTTGCTAAATTTAATACCTTCTTCATCATTATTATAATGATTTTTCAATATAAACAAACCTAATTGAAGTATTAAAAATTCCTCAAAAACTAATCTTTTTTTTGACAATAAATATGACTGTCTATCCTTTGGAAAATGAATATTAATCAAAGCTTCACTTATCGAAGGAAAAGAGAACATATCTAACAATTCCTTTGGAAGAACCTCTTCTTCTAAATATAGATACTCTTTTAAAGCCTTTGATACTAGCTTAATCATCTCGATATTAGTAATTTTTTCTGTTAATGGAAAAATCGGAATGATTCTTCCTAGAATGTTATTTTTTCCATCGTCTTTTTCATAATATGGATTATTTATTTCAATATTTCTTCCAACTCTTTTTACCTTTCCATTTACTTTAATTACTTCTCCAATAGAAAAGCTATTTTTTACATAATTCTGATTAAACCATACAAGATATCCCAAAGCAGTATCATCTTTTATAGGTATTTTTGTAATAGTCAATCCTTTTCTAGGTCTATGAACTATAGGAGGTCCAGAAATTTGTACCTTTAGATTTGCTTTCTCATCGTTCTTACAATTTATTAATTTTATAAAATTCCTTCTATCTTCGTAGTTTCTAGGAAAATAGTATATCAGATCTCTTATTGTCTCTATATTTAATTTTTTTAATAGTTTCGCCTTTTTAGGACCCACACCTTTTATGTACTGTACAGACATATCTAGTTTATTCAATATCTTTCACCTCAAGAACGTATGTTTAGTTTAATTATATACAATTATCTACCATAAAAGCAATAAAAAAAGTAGTCAAGTATAAAAACTTAACTACTTTCAATATTCTTATTAAACCAATAATAATATTATCATTGCTTTAGATTTTACTCAATTGAGAAAATAAAATAATACAATGGCTGTCCACCATAAACAACCTCTATATCAAAATCATCCATTTGAGCTTCAATTTTTTCAGCTAATTCATTAGCGTTTTCTTCCTCAATATCTTCTCCAAAAAAGATTGTTATTAACTCATTGTCTTCTGTAACAGAATTTTTCAAAAGATCTATTGAAACATCCATTATATCTTTTCCAACAGATACAATTTTTCCATCACAGATTCCCATAATGTCATCCTTATTTATCTTTTTATTATCAATTTCAGTATCTCTTACAGCATAAGTAACCTGTCCTGTTTTTACATCTTTAATGGCTTCTAACATACTTTCAATATTATCTTCTAGTTCTAAATCTTCATCAAAGTTTAATAGAGCAGAAACTCCTTGTGCTATAGTTTTAGTAGGAACAACCTCAATATGCTTGTCACTAAGCTCCTTAGCTTGATTTGCAGCTAAAACAATATTACCATTATTAGGTAATATAATAATGGTTTCAGCATTAATATTATTAATTGCGTTTAAAATGTCTTCGGTGCTTGGATTCATTGTTTGTCCACCAGCAATTACATTATCTACATTTAGATCTGTAAAAACATTTTTAATTCCTTCTCCCATAGCTACAGTTACAAAACCATATTTTTTCTGTTCAGCTTGAGTTTGAACATCTTCATGAGCATCAGAGATTAATATATTTTTATGCTGATACCTCATATTTTCTATTTTGATGTCAATTAATTCACCATTAGCCAAAGCTTTTTCAAGTACTTCACCAGGATTGTTTGTATGGATATGAACCTTTATAATATTATCTCCACCAACAACTAACAATGAATCTCCAAACCCTTCAATTTCGTTTCTAACTGATTGAACATCTGAAGCAGTATTATTAATTATAAACTCAGTACAGTACCCAAACTCTATATCTTCTTGTTCGATATCTCTATCAACAATAGTTTTAGTTTCTAAATCATCAATTAGTTCAAAATCATCTATATGTGACCCAGTAAGTACCTTCAAAGCTCCTATAAGAATCACTAATAGACCCTTTCCTCCTGCATCTACAACACCTGCTTTTTTTAATACCTCAAGCATTTCAGGAGTTTTTTGTAAAGTTACATCTCCATGCATAATAACTTTTTCTAAAAGCGCTGCTATATCTGTCTCATACTTTGCTACTTCAAGCGCTTTTTGAGCACATTCTCTAGCAACTGTAAGTATAGTTCCTTCTATAGGTTTCATAACAGCTTTATAAGCTGTATCTGAGGCTTTCTTGAAAGCATTTGCTATTGTGTATGTATTAACTTTATCCCTGCCTTTTAAACCTTGTGCAAATCCTCTAAACAATTGGGATAAAATAACTCCAGAATTTCCCCTGGCTCCCATTAACGAACCATTTGACATAGCTTTTGCAATTTCTTCTATTTTATCACTATTTAATCCTCTAACTTGTTTAATAGCTGATTGCATAGTCAATGACATATTAGTACCAGTATCTCCATCAGGTACTGGAAATACGTTTAGATCATTTATTATTTGCTTATTTTTTTCTAAATTAGCTGCTGCTCCAATAAAAATCTTCTTTAGCAATTCCCCATCAATATACTCAATTTTCAACTTTTGTACCTCCTAACCTACTTTTGTACTCTTACGCCCTCTACATTTATATTTATTTTTTCTACCTTCATTCCTGTTAAATTTTCTATGTTGTATTTTACTTTGTCAATTATATTATTAGCTACAACAGAAATTTTTGTTCCAAACTGCACAACTATATACAGATCAATAGTAATTTTATCATCATCTGTACAAATCTTAACACCTCTTTTTAAATTATCTTTTCTTAATAATTCTACTAACCCATCAGCTGCATTTCTACTAGACATACCAACTAATCCATAGCATTCTATAGCCGATAAGCCAGCGATAGTTGCTAAAACCGTATCTTCAATAAAAATTGTACCCTTGTCATTTTTAATTTTTGCCGACATCAGCAATCCTCCTTAATATTGTATTAATTTATATTATACAATAATTATATGTATATATTCTACCTTATTATTATAATCTGTTCAAATTTGTATTAAATATTATCATTTTTTAGCATATTTTCATCTTTTTATTGCAAAAATATATTTAGTTGTGTTAAAATATAATAGCGTGAAATCAGACAATATTATTTACAGTGTTTTTATTTTTTGAGTGTAGGAGGTGTTTTCAATGGCTAAATTCTGTGAAGTATGTGGCAAAGGAAAAGTATCTGGTCACAGAATAACTTTCTCCGATCGTAAAATCAAAAGAACATGGAGTCCAAATGTACGTAGGGTTAGAGCTGTAGTTAATGGTACAACTAAAAGAATTTACGTTTGTACTAGATGCTTGAGATCAGGAAATGTTCAAAGAGCTTTATAGATAATAGGGCTTCCTTACTTTTTTAGGAAGCCTATTCTTGTTATCTTTTTCTTTTTAATATCTTTCTTAAGAATTTTGGAAGTTTAATTAATATTATTTTCAAAATAACACCTCCATTAACTGTTAAACAAATACCACCCAACTTTTATTAAACTAATTCCAATACATGCAAAAAACACCCATCTAGGAAGAATATAAAATATATAAGATACTATTACTATGCATAAAATTAAAATCATCATATTAGGTATCTTCTTCATATATTAACAACTCCTAAAATAACCTATAAAATAACCAGCCTAAGCAAATTAAAAATAAACCAAATATTAATATCCATATTCTTGTAGGAATAACTTGAACTACTATTATTACTCCAATAACAGCTAATATAATACCGATAACTTCTTTGAGCTTTTTCTTAAAATAACAATTTCCAAAAAAATTTTCTCATTTCATCACCCCTTTTTTAGCCACTATAATATATATTATTCAAAAATACTCAAATTGTGATTTTCTAAGTCTTTTATATTAGCTCGTATATTCTAGAGCTTGTTTATAAATAAAAAGAGCTGCCATAATTAGCAACTCCTTTAGCTTCTTAATCTCTTGACCTTATTACTAAGCAAATACCCTGTTCTATACTTATACTTCCTTTTTCTTCTGTTATTACATTACTTATTCCTAAAGAGGTATCAATCTTAAAATCTCTGTTATAAATTTCATACTCAAACCCTTTCAATGTGACCCCTTTTACTGTCTCTGTTAATGGCACAATTGAAACAAAAGTATTATCTTTCTTTTCAAGTATTAATTCATCCTTAATCATAAAAATCTCATTGTGATTATCTACTATCTTAGCGTCTATGTTTTTCTCCATTAACCTTCGTAAAAGCATAATATTAGCCAAAGTATGATCGAATCTAGTACCTGTCACTCCAATTAAAGTCACTTCACTAACACCCATATCTATTGCATAATCTATAGCTAATTCTGTATCTGTTTTATCTTTCTTTGCAGGAAATTTAAGAAATTCAATTCCTTTTTCCTTCATATGTGTTCGAATATCGTCATCTAATGAATCTAAATCTCCAACAATAATATTAGGATAAACATCTAAATTCGCAAAATATCTTGCACCTCCATCAGCGCAAATAATATAATCAGTTATATCAATTTCACTTCTTAACATATCAATATCATCAATAGTTCCATTTGAAATAATAAGTATCTTCATATAATCACCTTATCTAATAAATTTATGTCTCATTCTACTATATTCATTTATAAATATTACTATGTTATAAAAAAAGTTTCTTACCAATATAATAATAAAGAATATAAACCCATATTTCAAGTAGTATTTTATTTAAGGTATTTTCTCATCCTAATTTCATCATTGTTTCTTTCATGCACAATAAACCCTGAATTCAAATAAGCCTTTACAGCAGGATAATTTTTTTCATTTACTGATAACTTCACATATTCATTTTTATAAGAAAATTCCTTTACTCCAAAATCAACTCCTTCAATCACAAAATCTTTAGCAAAGCCTTTACCAACCATATCTGGACTTAAAGCTAAGCCAATTTCCATTACATCGTCTATTGAATAATATTCAAATAACCCTACTAATTTACTATCTGATAACACTGCGTATCCCTCACATCCTGCAGGACCTTTCATTTTACCTGTTTTCTCATCGTAGTTTTCAAAATAAGGTTTCATGCCAAGGCTTTTCATATAACCATCATATCTCCACTCATCCATAGCAGTTGCATATTTAGGTGTCATAGGTACAAATGTATATTTCATATTATTTTCTCTATTAAGATAAAGTATTTAAAACTAAATCCTGATAGAGGTTCACCCCCTTCTCTAATACAATACTTCTACAGTAGCCTATTTAATATTTTCCAACTGTTTTAGTTTTTTATTAATTTTTTTTATTTCGGTTTTATGCAAATATGTAGCATTTTCTACTTCTCTAATAAGTTTTGGTAATTTAAAAACAATACAATAAAACATATAAATAAACATAATCCAAAAAAGAACATTAAATATCCGTATTAATACTAACATTTCCCTTCCTCCCTGTCTAGTTATAAACCTAGTAAGGTAATTATTAACTAGATTAATCATATATTTCATTTGATACTTTCAAATCAATAAACAGCTATACTTCACAAATGCATATACTAAACATACTCTATATCACTTGAATTTTTTAACATAATCACTTAGTAATTTCATATATGATTTATAGATATTATTCAAAAACTCAATCTCACTGTTTGTAACAGAAATAGGTTATTCTTTCTTAAACTTCATTCCTTTTATCGACTCATTAGAGTTATCATTCTATTTCAAATTCAATTTCAATATCTTCTTCATAGAAAAATTTTTATATCCAGGAGGTAAATCTTCACGTGTTGAGAATACTTCATATCCATTTTTTTCGTAAAATTCTCTAGCTTGAAATTCTGTGGTACCCAAAAAGGCTTTATTTACTCCAAAATCTAATGCTTCTTTTTCAGCCTTACAAAGCAGCTTCTTACCTAGGCCTTTCTTACGGTATTTCTCATCTACCCATAGTATATTTATATAAAACCATTCCCAACCAATATATCCAGTTAAACCGCCAATAATTTTATCATTATTATCTCTAGCAAATATCTTTACTAGCTTAAAAGGAATATCTCCAAAAATTTCATTTTGTTCATTATTAATTTTTTCATTGATTAATTTAATATCCTCTTCCTTTACTTCATTTCCAAAACAAATTTGATATTTTGAGTCAATATTTATGGATTGCTCAGTTATTTTTTCTTTTTTTAAATAGTAAGAAGTAAAACTGCTTGGTCTATCATCTAAAACACCATCTACTACATATCCATTTATAATATAGAAATCTTTTATATCATCAATATTGGTATATACAGCAATTTTCTTTATTCCATTTTTAATAGCTTCATTCTCAACCAAGCCTAATATCTCTGCACCTAATCCTCTATGACGATACTGCTTGTCTATCCAAAATTTATTTATCATTACCCAACCCCATACTGATGTTGCAATAACACCAGAGATAATTTCTTGAGACTCGTTCTTTATGACAATATTTATAGGCTTAAATTCCTGTTCACCTATGATACTGATATTATAGCTTCTAAAAGACTTCACAAAATAATCCATATCTTCTGAGCTAATGTCATTTTCAACTTTAATTGTATATTCTGTTGTCATAAAACTCTCACTCTCCTCAATAAAATTCTGATTTGAAACTATTATGAAATTTTCAAAAAAGTTATTTTATACTTGATAAAAATTCATTATAATGTTTCTCATAATCTCTTCTCATATTCTTATTAAATTTCTTCATGTATATGCTCGAAAACTCCTCAGCAGAAATATGAAATCTATTAAGTACATCAATAAAATACATTAGTACATCCCCTAGTTCCTCTACAAAATTTTCTCTAACTACACTATCGTTCATTATCATATCTTCTTTTTTCTTCTTTATTATAGCAATAACTTCTCCCAATTCTTCTACCATCCACAAAATATGGTTTCTCCCATAGTTTGGTTCCATTGGAGACCAAGTATCTTTATGCTTCTCCCATAATTTATAGGACATATCCATCATATCTGATATTGTCAAATCTCTTTCGCTCATTTTGTCCTCCTTTAATTGCTTATAAAAATGATAACTTCTTTTTTATACTACTCTTACTATCATAATGTATTCCATTTTTTCAACTAGATGCTTGTACCTTTTCTAATAACTTATCTAAAGCTATTAGATTATGTTCCCATTCCAAATATTCTTTTGCTTCATTTTCAGTACACCATTTGAACTCCTCATGTTCATCTGATAGTTCTACATTAAACTCCCTAGAGACTTCAACAGCAAAACATATATCTTGCATATTCATCAATTTTCCATTTTTCGTTTCCTTATACGAAAAAGAATACTCTAAATCAATAATATTTAGAATTTTATCTTCATATAACCCAGTTTCTTCAAAAGCTTCTCTTATTACTGTTTCTTTAGGTGACTCATCTCTGTCTACACCTCCGCACGCAGGCTGCCAATAGCCACTTCTTTCAGGAGTTCTCTTTAATATCAATACTTTAAAGTAAGGTTCTTTAGTAAAGATAAACGCTTGTACATTAGTTCTTTCTACCATTTGTCAACTCTCCTTCTAATTGATAATTAAATATATAGTCATAAAATGATTCAGATTAACCAACATGTTTTCGCACGCTCAAACACAAAAAGTTATGAAAAACACAACACAGCTGAATTTGTATTATTATCCGATAAGTATAAGTAGATTACACAAATTTTAATTTGTTGTAAGTCACTTAGTAGCTTCATCATAAGTAGAGAACAGAAATCTCTGATTTCTTGTGAATCACTTAGTATCTTTTTTAGTCGTGAATCATATACAGTACTTCTTACCTTAATTTCATTTAAAGAAGTACTGTATATCTGAATAGCGAGGATAATAATACAAATTCTCAGTACCACTTATTCCAGAAAATTTTCTTTCATATTAATATTTTTATAATTTATAGACAATTCTCCTCTAATATTGTTATTTGCCTTTTACCAAGCTTAAAATATTCAACTCTATTATACTGTTGATGTCTGATAACCTGCTTTTTATCTGCTATAATAGCTAAAATAGAAGATGGTTTAATAACTGCTACCATACTATCTAGAAATTTTTCTATATTATCAGCACTATCTTCAGACCATTTTACAATACTCCCATAGGGAATATCTGTGATAATTAAATCTGCTTTAAATATATCATTAATAACTGTAGATTGAATATTTAATGCATCTGCCTGAAAAAGTTTCATGCCTATGGTGATTTTTCGAGTTTCAATAAGACTCTTTAGTCTATAAGCACTTTGAAGTGCTTGCTTGTGAGAATCCTTATCATATTGCCTGATATATTCCTGTATTTGTTGTATACGATTATTTATTCCTGATACTGTTAGCAATGATAAATTTCTTTCAGCTAAATTTAGTATATTTTTATCTATATCAGATGCAATAATTTTATACAAATCATTACCATGTAAAAAACCTAAAGTAGTCAGTAAATAGCCTCCTCCACAACATGGGTCATAAATTGTAAATGGACTCCTTACACCTTTTTTTTCTAAATGCTTTTTACATCTTTGAAATATTTCGCTTGCCAGTCTTACTGGAAATGATGTAGCTCCTTTTTGATTATACAAAACTCTACCACTTGAAAAATCTTCATAATTTTTATTTTCTGTTTCAAAAATATATTTCATAGAATACATTCCTTTTCATTTATTATCATATATATTTAGTAATCTAAATCAGACCATTTTTTTAGATTTTCAGGGCTGTTACTATCCCAAATTATCACCCAAAACTTTTTAATATTTTCTCTTATCAAAGCTTCTAAGCGATGATTACCATCTCTGACACTTAACGTACCATTTACATTAGCAGCAATAAGTGGTGGCATTTTCCATCCGTTTTGTATGAGCTTTTGAAATCTCTCGATATGCCTTTCCCAATTATCTCTAGGTTGTACAAACTCCATATCAGGTTCAGGACCACAGCATCTTTTTAACTCTTTTAACTCAATAAGTACAGGACCAACCCAATATCTTTTTTGTAGTTTTAACCCTTCTGATAACTCTTTGTTATCTCCCTCATTTGTTAGAAAGATATGAACCCATTCTTCAATATCGTCTTTTTCTGCAAACATCTTCGCTTCATCAACAGTAAAACTCATGCTGTCCATACTACTTTCCTCCAATTCAACTTTAATTTTTTGTTTGCTCTAGATTTTAACTTCCCACCTCTTGCTATCTTTTTTTCTAATAAAATACACAAAAAGTATCTATAATATAGATTATTCTTAATTGTATCACATTTGAATAAAGATTATTTTTATTCATAACTTTCTCCTATTAAAGTCAACTAATTTTTAGTTCTAAATAAGATGTTTATAACTTTTCATAAAAATAATATATTTCAAATAATTCAATCATTTCTATATGGATTTTTATTTGGATAACAACAAAGAACTTTGTCCAAATACTCTATTCCACAAAAGTACTCACATATTGAAGTATTCTTAATAGCACATTTGTGAATTTCTGTGTTCTCTGCTTCATTCCAAGGACATTTATCTTGTTTCCAAGAAATTTGTTTACTACTTGCTAAATCAATATCAATATTTGCACCATTTAGTCTCTTAATTTTTATATCCATTATGATCACCTTTCATATTTTTATATAAATTTAAAATCTTTAATTTTAATTTGTATAACAGTGAATTCTGCAACATAAAATATTGTCTATGAGGCTGACGCAAACATCAACCTCTCATATCATATCTACTACTTAACTAAAATTATATCAATTTCATATATCAACATCAGAACATCCAACCTAAAACTTTCTTCAATTATTTGTATTCTTTGATTCCACTCCTAAATGCTTCATCATCCTCATTTTCCAAGCCAAATAACGCTTCTTGTAAAGCAAAAGTACTCGCATAAAATTTTGCTCGTTCTATTAAAATATCAATGTTAGGATAGATATTTTTAAATTTCTTAATGAATGATTCTCCATACCCAAAAGGACCAATCATAGATGCAAAGTCAATAGCAGGATCATCAATCTTAACACTACCAAAATCAATAATTCCTACAACTCTTTGTTCATCAATATCATAAATAATATTACTAGGGCCAAAATCTCCATGCACTAAAGTAGGTTGAACAGTAAAGTTATTTTTTGCTTTAAAAAAATTATCAAATATAAGCTCTACTTCTCTCTTTGCATCTTCTCTCATATAGATATACAGCTTTTCTTTAACTTTTTTATAAAAACTTTCCCATTGATTAAAATTATTAATAATAGGTATATCTAAATCTGAAACCATATCTGTTGGGATGCTGTGTATTTCCTTCAAAAAACTTGCAAGTTGGTCAGCTACTGTTTGCTTATCCTTAATCTTAAAAAAAATATTCTTAAATAATGGTTCACCATGTATCATTTTATATCCTGTGAAAGCATGTCCAACTTCTTGTTTAAAGTTTTTGTATATTGGATATGGTGTTTTTAAGCTTAAATAATCTTTAATTCTACACACAAGTTCTGTCTCAACTTTCAAGGTTTTAATACCTTGTCTATATTTTGGAAATCTAAAAACTAAATTATCATTAATAATTATCACATCATTGTTCTGTCCTAATGTATCTTTTTTATAGTTTTTAATAATAATATCAGAATATTTTTCTTTTATTTTTTCTATAAACATTTCACATTTATCCATAATCCCTCTCCTTCCCTATAACTCATAAACAGCAAAAGTGTCCTTATCTCTTTGGACAAACTCTCTAAATGTCATCTGACATTTTTCTATTACCTTTTTTGATGCTAAATTATTAACATTACATTCGCATACTATTTTAACACTTTTACTAATTGATCTTATATAATCAATCACCATAAGCATACTTTCTGTCATTATACCCTGATTCCAATAATTTTTATTAAGCAAATATCCAATTTCAACTATATTATAAGAAATATTTTTTAGTTTTATTACTATAGTTCCAATTGCTTTTCTATCCTTTTTACAAAAGATAGCAAGTTCATATTTATACATCGTGTCATAGCAATTTTGAATTATTCTCAACCTGTTCCTTGCTTCTTCAATATATTCTAAAGGCTGTGCACCTACTGCATTCATAACTTCTGACTGTTTCATAAACTCATATAAATCATCTACATCTTTGTTTGTCCATTTTCTCAATATCAATCTGTAGTTCTCAAGTGGAAATTTATTCTCATATACATTAAAGTTGTCTTGCTTAATGATTTTATCATTCTCAGCCATATTGCAATTCCCCCTCTTAAACATATCTTTTTTCATAACAAATAAAGCAAAAATTTCTTCATCTTGTTTGAAAAGTAATATCAAATTGTTCTTCTGATTTATTAACCTGATAAGATAACATTGTACTTAATCGATAAAATTTATAAAACTAAATTTTATCAAACTAATACTCTAGGAAGGACAAGCATTAATCCATTCAAAATCTATAATACAAGCAGCTTTCTCGTTAATAATTAGTACATATGCAAAGCCATAGTCATAATGTCATAGTACATTAGGCAACTTACAGAGATGAGTATAATTGTCTAAAAATATACTATATAAAATTAATATTCTAAGTCAATTTAATATAGCATGATAATAAATTGAAATACTCATTACTAGATTTGTAAAAAGAACCTTCTAATATCATTTTCTTCAACTCATTTACTGTCACCCATTTTACATCACTAACTTCTTCTTTTTGAAGCTTTAAATTTTCCAATTTTATATCTTGATTTACTACTAATATATCTACTAAAGAATTTTTCCTTTTATATCTCACTGGCATAAGCATTGAATTAACATCAAGAACAATTCCTAATTCTTCTTCTACTTCTCTACATGCAGCCGTTATACTATCTTCACCTTGAATTGCTGAACCACCTGTAGTAGCCCACAAACCTGGTGCAAATTCCAAATGTTCTGGTCTCTTCTGAATCAATATTTCACCTCTATGATTAATAATCCATATATGAACAACTAAATGATATTGTCCTACTTTTAGTTGTTCTCCTCGTATAATAGTCTTACCTGTCTTATTTCCATTTTCATCTAATATGTCCCATATCTCCATGTCTCAAATTCCTCCTTATATCCATACTCCTTTAATACAACCATAGTATTTATTTTCTTTCATATTATATCATAATAAGTAAAAATATGGTTAGTGTAAAAAGTCTACAAAAACAAATAACCATTCCCTACAGAATAGGTCATGGTTAGTACTTACACTCTTCCTAAAATTTTCTATATTTCTTCAATAAAACATAGTAAGTAAATATATAGATGTCTATGCCTTTTTAAACATTTTAGTAGCTTCTATTACATCATCACTCCCAAAAACGGCTGAACCAGCTACTATAACATTAGCTCCCCAATCTACAACTTCCTTGAGGTTGTCTAATTTTACTCCTCCATCAACTTGAATATCTATATCTAAGCCCTTCTCATCAATCATTTTTCTAAGCTTTCTTACCTTATTCTCCATAGATCTTATCAATGATTGTCCTCCAAATCCAGGATTAACTGTCATAATGAGCACCATGTCTACATCACCCAGAACGTATTCAATAGTTGTCAATGGCGTTGAAGGATTAAGTGCCACCGCTGCCTTAATTCCAAAATTCTTAATTTGTTGAATTACCCTATGTAAATGAACAGTTGACTCTTGGTGAACAGTAATAATATCTGCTCCCGCTTGAGCAAAATCTTTAATATACTTTTCTGGATTCTCAATCATCAAATGAACATCAAATGGCAGCTTGGTTACCTTTCTTAACTTTTTTATTACAGGCATACCAAAAGTAATGTTAGGCACGAAATGGCCATCCATAATATCTAAATGCACCATATCAGCACCACCTATCTCAATTTTAGATATCTCCTCAGATAGGTTGCTGAAGTTCGCGGATAATATTGATGGAGCTAGCTTAATCATATTAATACCTCCTATTATTCTTAAGTTCTTCTAAAAATGCTAAATAGTTTTTATATCTAGACTCACTTATTTCTCCATTTTCAACTGCTTCTTTTACAGCACAGTTAGGTTCTTTATGATGCCTGCATCCTCTGAATTTGCATAAAGAATTTAACTCATGTATTTCATTAAAACAATCACCTAGATCCTCTTCTTCAATAAAGTTAATATCTAGTGAACTAAAGCCCGGAGTATCAACAACCCATCCACCTATGTCTAGCTCAATTATTTCAGTATGTCTTGTAGTATGTTTACCTCTATATGTTTTTTTACTAATTTCACCAGTTTTCAACTGTAAATTCGGCTGCAGTTTATTAAGTAGAGTAGATTTACCAACTCCTGACGGACCTGAAAATACTGTTATCTTGTTTTTTAAGGCTTCGGCTAATTCATTAACACCCTTTCTAGAAATACAACTAGTAAAAATAATATTATAACCTGCATTACTATAAATATCAGTAAAATGTTTAAGCTCATCCTCTTGAACTAAATCGGATTTATTTATGCAGATTACTATATCTAAGCCTTCATGTTTTGCTAAAATAAGGAAACGATCTAATAACCATAGATTTGGCATAGGATTTTTAATTGCAAATACAATTACTGCTTGATCAACATTTGCAACTGGAGGTCTTAAGAGTTCTGAACTTCTATCTTTAATGCTAATAATATATCCTGTATTATCTTCAATCTCATCTATTTCTACTTTATCTCCTACTAAAGGTGTAATGTTTTGCTTTCTAAATAAACCTCTAGCTCGGCAATCATATAATCCATCTCCAACCTTAACTTGGTATAAACCTCCTACACCCTTGATGATTATGCCCTCTAGCATTAATCAACCTCCTTAAAATTTATCTCTTGCCTTCCAAAATATTTACCATCAAAGTATATTAAAAAGATTGCTCTTCCTCTACCATAAACTACTACAGGTATAACTTCCTCAGTAGTGTCATGTACTTGTGTATAGACTATTTCAGAAATAAGATCTTGAATTCTTTCAACCTTAACCTCTACTTTTTCTCTATCTTGCGGTAATTTAATACTAATTTGTGCTGCTTTTCCTAAATTTGGAACATCTCCACCTGTTGAAGAAGTTTGATTATTTCCCTCAGTTGATTCTTGACCATCATTGGATTCTGGATTTTCTGGTCCTAAGCTTACAATCAAACTAATTTCTTCATATTCTTCTACTTCACTTGCTGAAGGAACCCCTTGACTAATAACAACATCTTCAGGGTACTGATCATCATTCTGATAACTTATTTCTCCTTCTACTAGCCCTAAAGCAACAATCTCTCTCTTTGCGTCCTCAATATTTGTGCCAACTAAATTAGGCATAAGAATAGTACTAATCTCTGGTCCTGCACTAATAACAAAATCAACACTTGAACCTTCTGGTACTTCACTAAAAGGAATAGGTTCCTGAGAAATTATAAAGTCTTTAGGCAAATTACTAATTTCATATCGCTTATTACCAATATTTAAATCAACTATATCAAACTCAATACTAATATCTGAAATATGTTTATTAGTTAAATCAGGTACTGTAACAAGATGTTGCCCTTTACTTACTGTAACTTCTACAACATATTCTACCTTTCTAATTTCACCAGGCTTTTCACTTTGATCAATAACATATCCAGCTGCATATTCAGAACTATATACCTCCTCGGTATCTTTTCTAAATGATAATCCTGCTTTTGTTATTTCCGCTTCAGCATCCTCTAAACTCTTCCCGATTACATTTGGAACTTCTACCTCTTCTACCGTTAAAAAGTCCATTACCATCGGAATTAAAATTGTAAATATCAATATAGATACTAATAATAAAGCTGAAAATATTGCAGCTACAGTAATAAGCTTTTTATTAGTTTTTTTCTTTTTTTCAGTATTCTTATTTTCATTATTATTCCTTTTAGCATTTCTACTCATAGTTTTGTCACCCTTTACTGCTGGAATTATTATAGTCGGAGAATCATTAATATTTTCAATACTTACAAAATCTGCTTCATCTAGATTCCTACATTTTTTCAAATCACTTAAAAGTTCATTTGCATTACTATATCTCAAGCTTTGATCTTTTTTCACACATTTCATAATAATTTTTTCAAAGTTAGCAGGTATTGACTCTTCAATTATTTTAGGGGACAAAACACTCTCTTGAACATGCTTTAGTGCTACAGAAATTGGGCTATCTCCTTGAAAGGGTAATCTTCCAGTTACCATTTCATACATTACTATTCCTAAAGAATAAATATCTGATTTTTCATCAGTATATCCACCTCTTGCCTGTTCAGGCGAAAAGTAATGAACAGAGCCTATAACACTATTCGTATTTGTAACAGTAGTAGATGTAGCTGCTCTTGCTATACCAAAATCAGTTACCTTTGCACGTCCATCATCTGTAATTATAATATTATGAGGCTTAATGTCCCTGTGAATAATATGATTTTTATGTGCATGTCTAAGTGCATCAGCCATTTGAATGGCAATATCTAATGCTTCTGAAATACTTAATTTTCCTCTTTCTTTAATAAACTCTTTTAATGTTTTTCCTTTTACATATTCCATTACGATGTAATAAATGTTATCTTGAACACCTACATCATAAACATTAACAATGTTGTGATGTGATAAACTAGCTGCTGCTTGAGATTCTCTTTTAAATTTAACAATAAACTCATCATCATTTATAAATTCTTCTCTAAGAATTTTAATTGCTACATACCTGTTTAATAATCGGCATTTAGCCTTATATACTAAAGCCATACCCCCTCCGCCAATTTTCTCGACAATTTCATATCTGTTTCCTAAAACTTTACCAATCACATCTATCACCTCTTTTCTAACGAACCTCAATTATAATAGCAGTGATATTATCAAGTCCACCCAAATCATTCGCTGTGTCTATAAGCAAATTACATGTATCTTGTATATTTTCAGATTTCAATAATATTTCTTTAATCATCTCATCACTAACCATATTAGTTAACCCGTCACTACACAATAAAATAACATCCCCATCTAAAACTTCTCTAGAGAAAATATCAATTTTTACTTCCTCATCTGTACCAAGTGCTCTTGTGATAACATTTTTTTGAGGATGGTTGATAGCATCCTTTTCTGTAATACTTCCATTTCTTACTAATTCAGCAACCAATGAATGATCTTGAGTTAATTGAAGAAGTTCATTATCTCGCAATAGATAAGCTCTACTGTCTCCAATATGACCTATATAAAGCTCCCCTTTGAAAATAAAAGCCATCGTTACTGTTGTCCCCATACCCTTGTATTCTTCCGAAATACTTGATTTTTCGTACACTCTTTTATTTGCTTCACTCAATGCTTCATTAATAAATTTGGGAATCTGGAAATTCTCACTTAATAGTTCCTCTTGATTCATATAAATCATTTCTTTTATAGTTTCTGTTGCAATACTACTAGCTACCTCTCCAGCTTTATGACCACCCATTCCATCAGCTACAATAAATACAGGCAGTTCATCTAACTCGCAGATATAGTATGAATCTTGATTGATTACTCTTATTTTCCCAGTATCAGAACATACTCCTACAAACAAACATATCACCTCATTTATTTAGCAATATTTCTATCTTCATTAATATACTTTCTTCTTAATTGACCACATGCTGCGTTAACATCTCTTCCCATTTCTTTTCTTACCGTTGCGTTGATACCATTTTTTTCTAGAATGCTATGAAATTTCTGCACTGATTTTTTATTAGGATCTTTATATCTAAATTCATCAACAGGGTTGAGAGGAATTAAATTAACATGACATAAAATCCCCTTTAAAATCTTGATTAATTCTCTTGCATTTTCAGTGCTATCGTTAACACCTTCTATTAAAGTATATTCAAATGTAATTCTTCTATTAGTCTTCTGAATATAATACTTACAAGCTTTAATAATCTCATTTATACTATATCTTTTTGCAACAGGCATTATCTTCTTTCTTTCTTCGTCAAAAGGTGTATGAAGAGAAATTGACAACGTAATAGAAATATCCTCATCAGCTAAATCATATATTTTGGGTACAATACCACATGTAGAAAGAGTAATATGTCTATAACCAATGTTTTGTCCTTCACAACTATGAATAATATTTAAGAATTTTATAACATTATCATAATTATCTAACGGTTCTCCACTCCCCATTAGAACAATATTACTTATCTTAACATCTAAATCCTCTTGAATTTTATAAACTTGATCCAAAATTTCACCAGCAGTTAGATTTCTTACAAGTCCCTCTTGTGTAGATGCACAAAAAGCACATCCCATTCTACAACCAACTTGAGTAGATAAGCAAAGAGAGATCCCATGCTTATATTTCATCATTACACTCTCAATAATATTACCATCTTCTAATAAAAATAAATACTTCTTTGTATCATCTAGCTCTGAATCATATCTTTCTAAAATTTTTATATTTGAAATGGTACAATTATCTTTAAGCTTATTCTTTAATCCCTTTGAAAACACAGTAATATCTTCAATAGAATTAATCATTTTATTATGAATCCATTTAAACGCTTGCTCACCTCGAAATGATTTCTCACCTATTGATTTATAAAACTCCTTTATTTCGTCTAATGTAAGTGACTTTAAATCAGTTTTATCCAAATTATCCCTCCTGAGAATTAATTGCGAAATTCTCCGTTACATTATATCATATTATGTAAAATATGTTTATACTACTTTTTATTTTTTTATAGTTTTACAAGCTTTGCAATAAAAAAGCCATCAGTGTTATGAACATTCGGGTATAATTCTAAATATCCTTCACTAGCTGTAGTAAACTTACTTTTATCCTTGATTAAATCATTAAATCCCATCAATTCAAAATCTTCATGATTTTCTAAAAATTTAGTTATCAGGTTTATATTTTCATCCTTTTCAATAGTACAAGTACTATATACAAGGATACCACCTTTTTTTAGATAGTTGCTAGCATTCTCTATTATATTGTATTGTAATTTGCATATTTCTTCAATATCATCATTTTGCTTATTCCACTTAATATCAGGCTTTCTTCTTATTAATCCTAATCCTGAGCAGGGAACATCAGTTAAGCAATAATCTGCTCTCCCAACTAATGAATTATCGACTTTTAAAGCATCGTATTTTTCAGCCTCAATGATATCTATATCAAGTCTTTTAGCATTACTTCGAATTAACTTGATTTTATGATTATATATATCTCTAGCAATTATTCTTCCCTTGTTATTCATTTTCTGAGCTAAGTGTGTAGCTTTTCCTCCTGGTGCACTAGCAACATCAATTATTAAGCTTCCCTGCTTTGGGTTCATAATTTGAGCTACTAGCATTGAGCTTTCATCCTGAATCTGAAAAAATCCTTTTTGGAATTCTTCTGTTTCAGTTATCCTAGATGGATTTTCAACTATTATCCCATCATCAGCAATATCAGTTTTATATGATGTTAACCCGTTTTTTTTGAGCCTTTCAATAAGCTTATCTCTTGAAATCTTTAGTGTATTTACTCTAACATTCATTTTAGGTTTCTCGTTATTTACCTTACATAACTCCTCTGTAAAACCTATACCAAACTCTTTTATCCATCTATCAATCATCCACATCGGATGAGAGTATTTTACTGATAAATATTCATTTGGATTTTTTTCTTTGTTAGGAACAGTAATATTATTCTTATCTCGTGAAATACTTCTAAGAATACCATTTACAAATCCATAACCACCTTTATGGCTATACTTTTTTGCTAATTTTACTGATTCATTTACTGCAGCACTTTCTGGTATCTTATTCATGAAAATAATCTGATATATTCCTAATCTTAATATCTGTTTTATTACTGGAGAAATCTTTTT
Organism: Thermohalobacteraceae bacterium; assembly: GCA_030625765.1. Lineage (GTDB taxonomy): Bacteria > Bacillota > Clostridia > Tissierellales > VENL01 > DAOUQG01. The sequence goes on from DAOUQG010000011.1 coordinate 24,966, forward strand.
AAATCTAACTTTAGAAAATTGTTTGATAATCCAATCAATATATATCATATTTTCTAGAGTACCATAAACTAGCTCTCTTATAAAAGCAGCATCAAGCTCATTTACTTCTTTTGCAATATTTCTATTTATTGAAATATTGGAATATGCTCCTTTTTCATTCACTTCCATTAATATTTTAAATGCTGTTTCTCTATTACTCCTACTCATATAAAAAAACATCCCTTTCTAGTTTTCTTAAAGTGCAAAAGGCTATTAACACACTACACTTGGATTTTAATAATTACCCGAGTCGCGAATTGTATCCAGTACTTCTTACCTTG
>DAOUQG010000114.1 GCA_030625765.1 Thermohalobacteraceae bacterium
GAATATGGTTAAGCAGGTTGAAGAAAAGGATAATCTTATTCAGTCTAAGATTTAATCTGAAAGAAGTGGTACTAGGAATTTTAATAATTATCCTCGCTGTTCAGATATACAGCACTTCTTTGATAGTAAATTAAGGAAAGAAGTGCTGTATACGATTCACGACTACAAAAGATACTAAGTGACCAACATCAAATCAAAAAGAAGATTTGAGTTGTCTACTTATGGTGAAGAAACTAAGTGACCAACACAAAATCGCAGATTTTGGATGTCTACTTATCGCATAATAATACAAATTCAAGTGTCTTGTTTTTTAGATGAAAATAAAAAAATCGTAAGTAGAATTACTAGAAAATATCCAAATTTGTGGAACAAAAGTTAAATATTTCTAGTCTAATAATATGCAGGAAATATTATATAAAGGAGAAGTGTTAATTATGGTTAAAAGAATTATTATTTTTTTACTTTGCATAGCTTTAGTACCAGTAATGATTGTTGGCTGTAAAGAAGATGAAAAGGTTGATAATAATGAAGTTAAATTAGCTGAATTACAATTTGAATATGTAGATATATCTTCAATTGAAAATGAGAGCTTAAAAGATTGGGTTCAGCAGAATTATAAAACTGAGGGTGTGTTCGCATATGCTAATGATAGCCATAAATATGTGCTTTTAGGAGCAGGAGCACAAAACACTGGGGGTTATTTTGTTGAGATTACTTCAGTTATTGGCAGGGAAAATGATATTGTTATAAACGGAGTACTTATAACTCCTAATAAAGATGATGATGTAACAACAGCAATCACTTATCCTTATACTTGTATAAAAATAGTTGACGATGGAAGAAATGTTGTAATTGGCAGCTTTGATAAACAAGAGAAAACAAAAAAAGTGAGTAGTGGAACTGAAAACAACTCAAATAATGAACAAAATAATGAAGAAGTACCAATTAAGGGAATTTATGTTGGACAGGGTGATAGTAATTCAGTTGAAATAATAGTAAATGATGAGGCAAGAGCTTATAGATTATCTAATGAAGTAAAGCCAATTATTGAAAATGGAGTTATTAAAGATGGAGATGTTATTTTATTTACCTATGAAGAAAATGAATATGGTCAATTAATTATTAAAACTATAGAGACATTAGATAAAATGCAAGTAACTAAAGGGATTTATGTTGGTCAGATTGATGGTAATTCAGTAGAGATTATTGTAAACGATGAAGCAAGAGCATACAGGTTATCTGATGAAGTGAAGCCAATTATTGAGAATGGAGTTATTAAAGATGGAGATCCTGTTTTATTCACTTATGAAGAAAATGAATACGGACAGTTTATTATAAAACATATTGAGAAAGATGCTTCTAAATAGATCAGGCATAGTGTAAAAAGGTAGACTTTTAGATTAAGTTTACCTTTCCTTAAATATAATTATAAGGGGGAGTTACAATGAGTTTATTTAAATTTATTAAAGGCCAGCTTCTAGAAGTAATTGAATGGACAGATTCTAGTACAGATACCATGGTATATAGATTTCCTGTTCAGGACAAAGAGATAAAGATGGGTGCTCAGCTTACTGTTAGACCATCTCAGGTTGCAATTTTTGTAAATGAAGGTCAAATTGCAGATGTATTTGAACCAGGTAGACATAAATTGATAACTGAAAATTTACCTGTGCTAACAAAGCTGAAATCATGGAAATATGGATTTAACTCTCCGTTCAAAGCTGAAGTATATTTTATTAATACAAAGCAATTTACTGATAAAAAATGGGGTACGTCGAATCCAATTATGATGAGAGATGCTGAATTTGGCATGTTAAGATTAAGAGCATATGGAAACTATGCATTTAGAGTTAAGGAACCAGTAATTTTCTTAAAGGAAGTATTCGGTTCAAATGAACTATTTGAGACTGAAGCTATTGAAGGACAACTGAAAAGAGCGATTATTTCTGGTTTAACAGATTATATAGCAGAAGCAAAAATACCTGCTTTGGATTTGGCAATGTATTATGATGAACTAAGTGAGGGTTCTAAGAACAAGCTTCAGAGCAGATTTAGATCTTTAGGATTAGAAATTACATCATTATACATAGAAAATATATCCTTACCAGAAGAAGTTGAAAAAGTGTTAGATAAAAGAACTTCTATGGGAGTATTAGGAGATAATATGGCTCAATATACTCAATATCAAAGTGCTGAGGCAATAAGAGATGCTGCAAAAAATCCATCAAACGGATTTGCAGGAGCAGGAGTAGGATTAGGAGCAGGAGCAGCATTAGGTCAGATGATGGGTCAAGCATTTAATTCAACGAAAACAGATAATCAACAGACTACAAGTGCAGTGCAGAAAATTAAATGTCCTAAATGTAATGAATATGTAAATGAGGGAAGCAAATTTTGCAATAGCTGTGGAAGTAAACTTAACGATGATACTGTTAATTGTATTAATTGTAATGCAGAAATAAAAAAAGGATCAAAATTCTGTCCTGAGTGTGGGTCAAAGCAAGAAGTTGAGGTTATTTGTTCGGGATGTAACGCAAAGCTTGCACCAGGATCCAAATTTTGCCCTGAATGTGGAACTAAGATAGGCTAAGGGGGATTTTTATGACTGAAAAAATTTTGAAAGAAACTAAAGGATTTTCATGTAAAGCATGTGGCGCTGAAATGATATTTGAGGCTGACACACAGTCTCTTAAATGTAAGTACTGTGATTGCACTGAGTTTATTGAAATGGATTCTGAAGATATTGAAGAGAAAGATTTTTTTGAATATGAAGAAAATGAAGAGCATGATTGGGGTAACGATGAATGTGTTATAAAATGTGAGAATTGTGGAGCAAAGACAGTTGTTGAACCACATATGTTAGCAGATAATTGCGCATTTTGTGGATCACCCCAGATATCTAAATTAGATGAAAATACTGGTATCATTCCTGAATCACTTATTCCTTTTAAGATTGATAAGAAAAAAGCAGATGAAATATTTGATAAATGGTTAAATAAGAAATTTTTTATACCTAAGGCAGCAAAGAAATGCACAGATAGTAACAAATTGAAGGGTGTATATATTCCTCATTGGACGTATGATACAGATACTCACTCTTCGTATAGTGCGCAAGCAGGACATTATTACTATGTAACTGAAACTAAATGGGTAACTGAAAACGGAGAAAGAAAACAAGTATCTGAGAGAGTAAGGAAAATTAGATGGAAGCATGTTAGTGGAAACTATAATAAGTTTTTTGATGATATACTAATAAATGCATCTGAAAAATTTAATAATAAAGTACTTAACTCAATCGAACCATTTAATTTTGAAGATTTAGTAAAGTACAGGGCAGAGTTTTTATCAGGATTTTTGGCAGAGCATTATACCGTTGATGTGAAGAAAGGATGGGAAGATGCTAAAACAGAAATCAAAGCTAAAATAAGATCGGGTGTTAAAAGTAAAATACATGCTGATGAAGTTAGGTTCTTAAATATTAATACATCATATGATGATGTTACATATAAGCATTTATTACTTCCTGTGTGGATAAGTACGTTTAATTTTAAAAATAAAGTATATAGATGTATGATAAATGGGCAGACTGGTAAGATAGGTGGAAAAATTCCTTTGAGCGTACCAAAAATATTGTTGGCAGTTTTAGGTATTATTGGAGTTTTAGGAATTATTGCTCTTATAGTGATTAAAGCACAAGCTCTTTGATTAGAATAATAATATTACAAGAAACAACTTGCTTTGTCAAAGTTTATATGATATAATTACCAAAAAATAATAAGAAATTCTATGAAGAGTAGAGTAGAATATATGATGTTGTTATAGCGAGCTGGGGATGGTGTGAGCCTAGTGCATGAGTATATTTGAAGAGAACCTTGGAGAAGCCATCTGAAATGAAGTAGGGTGAGTCGTTACCCAACGTTATGGGTTTGAGTGGATATGCTTTTAGTATATCAATTAGAGTGGTAACACGGGAATTTACTCTCGTCTCTTTCTTGAGATGAGAGTTTTTTATTTTTGTAGCTTTTTTCCACGAATTTGTATCTATGATAGTTAAAATTAACTCACAAGGAGGATATATTATGATTGATTTTAAAAAGGAAATATCAAAGCTAGTTAGTAATCAAGTTGAAAGCTTAAGTCATGGAGAAGTAGAAGAATTAATAGAAATCCCGCCAAACTACAATATGGGCGATTATGCGATGCCATGCTTCAAATTAGCCAAAGCATTTAGAAAATCTCCAAATGTTATAGCTAATGAGATAGTAGAAGATTTAAAAGGAAATGAACTGTTTGAAAAAATTGAAAATGCAGGACCATATGTAAACTTCTTTGTCAACAAGGAAGTATTTGCTCAAACAGTCTTAGAGGAAATATTTACAAAGAAAGAGAAATATGGTTCGCAGAATATAGGTCAAAATCAAAATGTAGTTATTGACTACTCAGCACCTAACATTGCAAAGCCATTTCACGTTGGTCATTTACGTTCAACAGTTATTGGTAATTCATTGTATAAAATATATGAATTCCTAGGATACAACTCTGTAGGGGTTAACCATTTAGGAGATTGGGGCACGCAGTTTGGTAAAATGATATGTGCTTATAAAAAATGGGGTAATGATGAAGAAATTGAAAAAGAGCCTATTAAAACGCTTCATTATCTATATGTAAAATTCCATGATGAAGCAGAAAAGAAACCAGAGCTAGAAGATGAAGGAAGATTATGGTTTAAGAAGCTTGAAGAGGGAGATGAAGAAGCAATTAAACTATGGAAATGGTTTGCTGATTTGAGCCTCAGAGAGTTTAATAGAATTTATGATTTGTTAAAGGTTAAATTTGATCATTATACAGGTGAAAGCTTTTATAATGATAAAATGGATAGAGTTGTTGAAATGATAAAAGAAAAAGGTATTTTGAAAGAAAGCGAAGGAGCATATATTGTTAATTTAGAAAAATATGATATGCCTCCTTGCCTTATAATAAAAAAGGATGGCACTACAATTTATGCAACTAGAGACATAACAGCAGCAATATACAGAAAAGATACATTTAATTTCGCAAAATGTCTGTACTTAACAGACTATTCTCAAAATCTACACTTTGCTCAATGGATGAAGGTAATTGAATTAATGGGTTTTGATTGGGCAAATCAACTAGAACATGCTCCGTTTGGTAGAGTAAGCACTGAACAAGGGAGATTGCAGACAAGAAAAGGAAATGTAATACTATTAGATGAGCTTCTTGATAAAGCAATTGAAAAAGCTGGTAGTCTTATTGAAGAAAAAAATCCTAATCTAAAAGATAAAGAAGAAGTAGCAAGAAAAGTTGGTATAGGAGCAGTTATTTACAATGATTTAAGTAATAATAAAATTAAAGATATTGTATTTAATTGGGATAGGATGTTAAGCTTTGATGGTGAAACAGGACCATATGTACAATATGCACATGCAAGAGCAAATAGTGTTTTAGAAAAAGCACAATTTGACATATCAGCAGATGTAGATTATAGTCTGTTAACAAATGAAGACACAGTTGAAGTTATAAGATTATTAGAAGGATTTCCTCAAGTTGTTGTTGCTGCTATGGAAAAAAATGAGCCATCTTTAATAACGCGTCATATTACTGATTTAGCTCAAGCTTTCAACAAATTTTATCATGAATGTCCAATTTTAGTTGATGAAGAAGAGTTGAAAAAAGCTAGACTGTTATTAGTTTTTGCGGTTAAAAACACAATCAAGGTAGGTCTTGGGTTACTTGGGATTGAAGCACCAGAAAAAATGTAGAAAACATTGAAAAAAAATACCAAATTTTGTTTACAAAACTCGATAATTGTTATATAATATAAGTAGAAATTTATACCTCTGAAAAAATATTGTTTAGACATCTTATGATGTCTTTTTTTTTATTAACATATCTTTATTTTTTTAAGTTAATGTAAAAATAATTGACTTATTTAAAAGTTATCTATATAATAAATCTCGTGTGAAAAAATGGAAAGGAAGTGACAATTTTGAATTTGAGGTTTCTATTAAGCATGATAATATTTATTACCATATTATTTAGCAATATTGCATATGGTATACTGCCTTTTGAAACTGAATATAACGTATTATGTTTAAGTAAATTGAATAAATATGATTCTTCAGAGCTATTTATCAACTATGAACAATTAGAGAGAAATAGTCATAGTGAGTATATCACAAGTATAACTAGTTTAACTAATGAAGAAGCATTATTTTTGTTTGATCAGTGCAGTGAAAAAGACATTGATATCTTTTTGATTTTGGGTCTCATGAGGGTAGAAAGCAATTTTGATACAAATGCTGTAGGAAGAAGTGGAGAAAGAGGTTTAGGACAGTTAAAAGATAAAACTGCGAAGTCAATTGCTAATAATTTAGGTATAGATTATAATGTAAAATACCTTTTTAATCCTAAATATAACATTAATTTATTTACTACACATTTATCGTATTTGTACAAAAAATATGATGATTTACATAAAGCTCTTACAGCATATAATCGAGGAGAATATGGGCTAAAAAAATTCATGGTATCTAGAGAAGGCAGTGATAATCCAGCTAGAAGCAGATATTCAGATAAAGTTATAAAATATAGAAATAAATATTACATGGAATATCAAAAAAATGTAGTTCAATGTAACAAATTAGGAAAATAGAAGGTTTGTAAAAACTTTCTATTTTTTTTAATTATTTGAAGGGTTTTTAAAAATAAATACGTCTTAATAAATGAAATAAAAAAAGGGAGGGTTTTTAGTTGAAAAAGAAAAGGGTAGGCATACTAACTTTGGCTATCGCTCTAATATCTTTAGGCATCTTATTATTAATTAATAATTTATTTGATATTAAGGTATCATTTTGTCTGTCAATTTTATGGCCTTCAATAATTATTCTATTTGGACTAGAGGTAATTTTAAGCAATATTATCAGAGGGAATAAATCAGAAGATATTAAAATTACTCCAGATGGACTCAGCACTACATTAATTATTATAATAATTTTAATAACTCTTATAGCTTCAAGAGCAGGTCTCACAATGTCGTTTCCTATTAGAATAAGTGGATTTGATATCTTTGAAGGTATTGATTTATTTTACGTAAATACTTCAACATATAATTATGATTATCAAGTTAAAGTAAATGATATTCAGAGATTTGAAGTAAACAATTCATACGGAAATGTAACTATTAATAAAACAGAGGGTCAGAATATAAACATTAAAACAGAAATAGTTATACGAAATAATGATGAAGAATACGCAGAGAAGTTATCTGAGAAAATTGTAGAAATAAGAGAAGCTAAAAGTTATGTAGGTGTTAACTCAAATTTTGGGATAGCTAGAAGGGACAAAGACAAAATTGGAAGTGTAAATATTTCATATGTGATAGAAATACCAAATGATATTCAAGTAGATATCACAAATATACATGGAGGAATAATTGTAGAGGAGATTTCAAGCCAACTAAATATTATGAATGAACATGGGTATGTAGAACTAGATAGTATATATGGTGATGTAAATGTGGATAATTCTTATGGTGAAATAAGTTCGAACAACATTCAAGGCAGTTTAACAATTAGTAATTCACATGGACATATTTACTCAAGTAATATCAAGAGGAATCTGATTATAAATAGTTCTTATTGTAGTATTGAAGCTAATGACGTTGGAGGTAAGGTTAATATTATTAATAAACATGGAAAAGTAAGTGTTAAGGAAGTTGATGGAAATGTAGTCATTGAGAATTCATATGCCATTGTAGAAGTAAGTGAAATTGAGGGAAATTTAGAAGTGAAAAATTCTCATAACCCAGTAATGGTATCTAATATTGAGGGTGATGTAGATGTGGTTAATTCATATGCAGTCATAGAGGTGGATGATGCTGACAAAGGTATTGATATAAAGAATAAAAATGGTGATATCAGATATGAGACTAAAGAAGTAGTTCAAAACAATGTTTATATATATAACGAATATGGTGGTATTACTATCAATATTCCTAAAACTCAAGAGGGTGATTTTCACGCTTATGTTAAACATGGAGAGATATATAGTGATCTAGATCTAAACTTAGAAAAAGATACTATCGAAAGAAGACTTAATGGTAAAATTGGTGATAATGATGTAACATTTAAATTAGAAACTAGAAATGGTGATCTGAAAATTAATACTAATTAGGGTTTAAACCTGGTGGTGAAAATATTGAATGAAGCTTTTATGATTAAAAAATTACAACAAGGCAATAAAAAAGTTTTCTCTACACTTGTAGACGATTATAAGAATAAGATTTTCTCAATGGCTTATAAATTTACTAACGATTATTGTGAAGCTCAAGATTTGGCTCAAGAAATTTTTTTAAAGATATATAAAGAGGTTAGCAGCTTTAATGGTGATAGTAAATTGTCTACTTGGATATACAAAGTAAGCATAAATACATGCTTAGATTGGAAGAGAAAAAATGCAAGAGAAAACGTAATTGATTTTACCAGTATTAGTCGAGATGTGGATTGTAATATTTTAAATTACATTCATTCTGATGAAGAATTGCCTGAGGACAAAATTATAAAAGATGAAAAGCAGAAGGAAATACATAGTATTATTTTTGATATGTCTGATATCTATAAATCTATTATAATTATGTATCATTTTAACAATATGTCCTATGAAGAAATAGCTAACACCTTGAATATATCTAAGAAAACTGTAGAAACAAGACTTTATAGAGCAAGAAAAATATTAAAAACCAAACTTATGAGTTCTAAATCATATAGTGTGGAGGTGATGGGAAATGGAATGTAAAGAAGTATTGGCAAAAATTGATTTGTTCTTTGAAGAAAGACTCACTGATAAAGAAACTAGTAAAATCAAGGAACATCTAAAAGTGTGCCAAAGGTGTAGAATAGAATACAATGAAATGTCAACTCTTTTCAATATACTTGCAGACCATCAAATAGTGTTGCCTCCGTGTGATTTTACAGATATCGTTTTAAATGAATTAGAAGGTAATGAGAGGAAAATGTTTAAGCTATCATCATCAGTATATAAGCTAGGGTTAAGTTTTATTGCAGCAGGAGTTTTGATTATTTCTCTGAATTTTCTATCATTAGACAATATGCTATATGAATTTCCGCAATACATTTCTAAAGGGTGTTTAGAAGTGAATCAAAAAATAGTAAATCCTTTTGCAAGATTTTCGGGAGGGTTAGATTATATTAAAGGGTATTGGTCAGAGTAGCAAAATATTATGGAGGAGGAATTATTGTGAATTGTAAAAATCATGAAAATGTAAAAGCTAAATTTAT
>DAOUQG010000168.1 GCA_030625765.1 Thermohalobacteraceae bacterium
TGATGCACATAGATTTTATTTTAATAATGGGTTTAAAATAACTGCTGCATATACTGGATTAATATTAGAAAAGAAGGAAATGATTTGACAAAATAAGTAAATTCATAGTACTATACGGTAATAAATATTTGCAATCCAAAATAGGGGGTGCATTAACATGAGTGAAAAAGAAAACGTTAGAAAAATTGAAGTAGTAGAGCACAATGAAAACTGGAGTAAAAAGTATCAAGAGGAAGCTAAAAAAATCACTGCCATACTTGGAGGCAACATAATAAATATTCATCATATAGGAAGTACAGCAATTCCTAGTATTAAAGCTAAACCAGTAATTGATATTTTAGTTGAAGTTAAAAATATTGAAAAGATTGATGAGTATAATGACCAAATGGCTAGTTTAGGATATGAAGCTATGGGAGAGAGTGGAATAGAAGGAAGAAGATTTTTTAGGAAGGGAGGAAACAATAGGACACATCATGTTCATGTGTTTCAAGCAGGAAGTGAAGAAATAGAAAGACATATTAACTTTAGAGATTATATGACTGCTCATCCTGATGAAGCTATGCAGTATTCACAATTAAAAGACAGAGTAGCTAAGGAATATACATATGATATACAAGGTTATATGGCAGGAAAAAATTCATTTATAAAAGAGATTGATAAAAAAGCCAAAGCATGGAAAGAAAAACAAAACCGAGGTCAGTGACCTCGGGTACTATCTTTTTACTAAATTTTATATTTTGTAAAATCGTCGCAGAATTCACACTTATATTTAACCTTATCCTTATTTACTAAAGTAAATTCTGGGATAGCGTATATGTCATTATTGCTTACACATCTTGGGTTATCACATTTGAATAATCCCTTAACCTTTTTTGGTAATTCAACCTTTTTCTTTTCTACTATCTGATTGTTTTCTATAATATTTATTGAGATATTAGGGTCAATTAATCCTAGTGTTGTAAAATCTATATCTATTTTATCTTGAATTTTTATAATATCCTTTTTACCTAAAACTTTACTTGGAACATTCATTAAAAGAACAACTGGAAAATCTACCTTTGCTAAGTTTAATTTTTCGAAAATTTTTAGTCCATTACCTGATTTTATATGGTCGATTACTATTCCTTTTTCTATACTATTTACTGTTAACATATTAAATCACCCCCAAAAGATGAGCCATAAGTGACATTCTTACATATACTCCATACTTAGCTTGTTTAAAATATACAGCTCTTTGATCGTCATCTACACTATAATCAATTTCGTTTACTCTTGGTAGTGGATGCATGATAAGCATATCTTCTTTAGCATTTTTTATCTTATCCTTAGTTAAAATATAACTATTTTTTAATTTTAGATAATCTTCTTCGTTAAAGAATCTTTCTCTTTGAATTCTAGTCATATATAAGATATCCACTTTGTCCATAACATCCTCTATGTTTTCAGTTTCAACAATATTTACATTGTATTCGTTTTTCACATATTCTTTGATATAGCTTGGCATTTGAAGTTGCTGTGGTGAAACTAGATAGAAAGACATACCCTCATATCTTGAAAGAGTTTTTATTAGTGAGTGAACTGTTCTACCATATTTTAAATCTCCACATAAAGCTACTTTTAGGTTTTTGATATTTCCTTTTAGGTTTTTGATAGTAAGCAAATCAGTTAAAGTCTGAGTAGGATGCTGGTGTCCTCCGTCTCCACCGTTTATAATAGGTACAGCTGAGAACTTAGAAGAAAGCTTTGGAGCACCTTCTCTAGGGTGACGCATAACAATTATGTCAGCATATCCATCCATAACTTTAATAGTATCTGATATACTTTCTCCTTTTTTTACAGAGCTGGTATTTGCATCAGAAAACCCTAGAATACTACCACCCATTCTAAGCATAGCTGATTCAAAACTAAACTTAGTTCTAGTACTTGGCTCATAGAAAAGAGTAGCCAATATTTTTCCATCACATAATTTTAAATATTTCTCAGGATTCTTTTCCATATCTTGTGCTATAGTGAATATTGTGTCAAATTGTTCCAATGTAAAATCATTTGGGTCAATAAGATGTTTTCCTTTTAAAGTCATTTACAATTCCCCCTAGCTTTTTTTATTTGGGGAGATTAATCTCCCTTTTTAGTCTCACAGGACTAAATTAAAGGTAACTATTAAAAATGCACACAAAAAAACTTCTCACTAGAAGCAAGAAGGTATGTATAGTGATATTTATAATATATACACATGACAAACAAAATATACATATTAATACACTATAACTATGGTAATATTTATACCTTCTTAGCCTCACAGGACTAATTTAAAGGTTGCATTTTATATAAAGTTATCATGTATGTAGTAAAAAGTCAATGAAAATATTAAAAAATTAAAAAATATGATGTATAATGGGTATAATAAAGTACTAATATTGAGAATATTGGAGTGATTATATGACTGACAAAATAATGGATAAGATATTAGTGGTAGATGATGACATAGAAATTTGTAATATGATAGAGCTGTTTTTAAAAAATGAGAGATTTCAAGTAGTAAAGGCTTATGATGGTGAGGAAGCTATAGAAAAATTCAAATCAGAGGCACCTGATCTGGTAATATTAGATATAATGCTTCCTAAAATGGATGGTTATGATGTATGCAGGGAAATAAAAAAGATAAGCAATGTGCCAATTATTATGCTAACTGCTAAAGGAGAAACCTTTGATAAGGTTTTAGGATTAAGGCTTGGTGCTGATGATTACATGGTAAAGCCTTTTGATCCAGCTGAACTTATAGCTAGAATAAGAGCAGTTTTGAGAAGAGTTTCACCAGAAGACAAAAAACTTGGAGAGCAGATTATATTTCCTAGTCTAGCTATAGATATGGATGATTTTACAATAAAAGTTAAAGGCAATGCCATTCAGCTTCCTAAAAAGGAAATGGAGCTGCTTTATTTTCTAGCCTCAAATCAAAATAAAGTGTTTACTAGAGAGCAGTTAATTGAGCAAATTTGGGGATTTGATTTTATTGGAGAGACTAGGACTGTAGATGTACATATTAAAAGACTAAGAGCAAAGTTAAAGGATGTCGAGGAAAAATATGAAATAAAAACAGTATGGGGTGTAGGATATAAATTTGAGGTGAAGAAGAGTGTTTAATTCTTTATTTAAAAAAATGACAGTAGTTTATCTGATAGTTATTTTAATTAGTTTTGCAATACTAGGATTTTCTTTAATAAAAATGTTTGAGAATTATTATTTTGATAAGAGAAGTGAAGCTTTAGTAGAGGAAGGGCAAAAACTTAATATAACTGTAATAAAATATTTAAATAACCAAGTAAGTTATGAAAGATTAAGGGTAGAGCTTGAATCTATTGAAAGGTTTCTAAATTCTAAAATTTGGGTTATTGATAACTTTGGAGTAATATATGGAGTTTCTAGCGAATCAGAAGAAAAATGGATAGGGAAGCAGGTATCCGAGAGTGATATAATAAGTGTTTTTAGCGGGCAAACCGTAACAAAACGAGGAGAGTATGATGAATTATTTGGAGGACCAGTTTTAACAGTGGGAATTCCTATATATATAAATAGTAAAGTACAAAATGCAGTATTTATGCATTCTCCAATATATGAAATAAATGAAACGTTAAATGAGATATATAAACTGATTTTAACATCAATGGGTATCTCTTTGATTATTGCAACACTACTTATTTATTATACATCTCAGAGAATATCAAAGCCCATAACTGAAATTAACAAAATAACTAGAAAAATAGCTTCAGGTGAATTTCAAAGGAGGCTAGTTATTAAAAGTAATGATGAAATTGGACAGCTTTGTAATTCTTTTAATGATATGGCTAAAGAATTAGAAAAGCTGGAAGAAATGAGGAAGGGCTTTATAGCAGATGTATCACATGAGCTCAGATCACCTTTGACTCTTATTAAGGGTTACATTAAGGGTCTTATGGATGTAGAATTGTCTGAGGAGAAAAGAAATGAATATGTAGATATAATACATGAAGAAACAGAAAGACTAACAGAGCTAATAAACAATCTTTTAGATTTATCTAAAATGGAATCAGGAAACTATCCATTAAACATAGTAAGCTTTGATATTAATGAGCTTTTGAGAAGAAATATTATAAAGTTTGGGAACAAGTTGGAAGAAAAAAATATTGATGTGGAAGTTGATTTTACTTGTGATCCATTATTAGTAAAGGGAGAAAAAGAAAGTATTTCACAGGTTGTATCTAATATAATTGATAATGCAATAAAATTTATGAATAACAAAGATGATAAGCTGATTATACAAACTTATATAAAAGAAAATAAGGCTTATGTTTGTATAAAGGATACTGGTATGGGCATACAAAAAAAAGAATTAGAAAATATTTGGAAAAGGTTTTATAAAGGAGATAAATCAAGGTCTAGACAAATAAAGGGTACAGGGTTAGGGCTTTCAATAGTAAAAGAGATAATAAAAAATCATGGACAAAATATATGGGTAGAAAGTGAAGCTGGAAAGGGTACAAAATTTACATTTACATTAGACACATAGAAGAAAGAACTTTATTTTAAGGTTCTTTTTTTATTATTGCTATAATATCTCTTTTTGTTTGGATATAATCATTGAGTATAATATCAAGCTCCTTACTTGCAGTTATTATTGCAGAATGCTGCAAGTCACCATGTTTTTCAATTAAAAGATGTAAATTCTTTCTTAGCTTTTCAATTTTTATATGTATTTTTTCTAAGTTATTAATTATAATCACATCCTATATATGGTTTTGACCAATAAAAATGATTTTACTAAAAATAACTAACTGATACATTCAATGTAGAAAAGCACTAAATTGCCATAATTAAATTTGAATGTTGGCGACTAATAAATTTACATTTAATTCATAATTTATTAATTATTATACCCTATAATCTAACTATACAGCAATAAGTTATTTGAAATGGAGGTAAATTTATGAATGAAAAACAAAATTATTATGAAACAAAATATAAAAGAAGTAAGCTGCTAAATATGGTTTTAATTTCAGTAATTATTGGATTATTGGTAGGAAGTGCATATACATTAGGGTTATTTGGCAATACAGATATGATAGATACCAATGTAGCAAACGCAAATAGTGGTGAAGCTATAAATGTAGAATATGAAAGCCCAGTTGTAAAAGTAGCAGATGAAGTTTTACCATCAATAGTAATGATAAAAAATAAAGCAAAAATTAATGCAGGATTTATGTTTCAATCTACAGATAATGAAACTATAGAAAGAGGAACTGGTTCAGGAATTATATATAAAGAAGATGGATATATAATTACAAATCAGCATGTTATAGATAATGCTTCAGAGATAGAGGTTACTTTGTATGATGGCAGAGTTTTTAATGCTAGAGTTTTAGGAGAAGATGCAAAGAGTGATCTAGCAGTAATAAAAATAGAAGCAAAAAATCTGACAGCAGCTACATTAGGCAATTCTGATGAAGTAAAGGTTGGTGAATTAGCTGTTGCAATAGGAACTCCAGCAGGAGAAGAATTTTCGAGTAGCGTTACAGCAGGGATAATAAGTGCTAAAAACAGAACTCTTGGTATAGGTGAAGAAAGAATAAAGCTTATTCAAACTGATGCAGCAATTAACCCTGGAAATAGTGGAGGTGCATTGGCAAATAAATTCGGAGAGGTTATTGGTATAAATAGCATAAAAATATCAGCACCAGACATAGAAGGTATGGGATTTGCAATTCCTATTAATGATGCATTGCCAATAATTGAAGAACTGATACAGCATGGATATGTAAAAAGACCTTGGATAGGAATACAAATAAGTAATATTACAGAAGAAATATCTCAAAGATATGATGTTCCAATAGGAGTATATATAGCTAGAGTATTTTATAACAGTCCTGCAGAAGCAGCAGGGTTAAGGGTAGATGACATTATTACAGAAATAGATGGTAAAAAGGTTGAAACAACTAAGGATTTATCAAGAGTTATGGAAGAATATGAGCCAGATGATGTAGTTAAACTAAAAGTATATAGAGATAAGGGATATAAAGAGATAGAAGTGAAGCTAGGAGTAATGAAGCCAGAGTAAGTCAGTGGGGATGGTTCCTCTTGACTTATTTTGGCAAAGCACACTGCTAATTTCTAGTATACCTAGTAAATACTAGTTTATGTGATGGTTTTATGTTAAAATCATAATTATAGAGGTATAGTTTAAATGCTTAACTAATCATGAGTGAAAATACAAACATAGTTTCAGTAAGTTCACATACTGGATGCCTAGGAAAGAAGGGTGACATATGAAAAGAAATAAAGGTAGCTGTTAACATTTAGTCTTTTTACTAAGTAAATATTTAGCACAGATATTTTCAAGACCTCCTCCAGATTTGAAATATAGTCTTGAAAACATTTTAGTAATAATAATTGATTTGGAGGAGATAAAATGGAGTTAAAAGGATATAAATTAAATATTATAAAGATATATATAATAATGTTTTTAAATTCATTGATATTCGCTTATGTAATAGAAAGAATTTTTGCTCTAGAGAGAGGATTAACAATCCTAGAAATGCAGTATATAGGAATTGTTTTTTCTGTTATAAGCTTTTTTCTGGAAGTTCCCTGTGGAGTTTTGGCAGATAAGTGGAAG
>DAOUQG010000023.1 GCA_030625765.1 Thermohalobacteraceae bacterium
GTGTTGAACAAGTTTTTAATAAAAACTTAATCATGAGAAAGGTTAAAGACTCGAATAGTATATATGCCAATAAAGTTATAAAGTCAAAATTTGAGAATGATATAGACAAACAAATTGAAGCGGTCTATGGATTTTTTAAAAATAAACCTTTTTCATGGTGGGTAGGTCCCAATTCAAGACCAGATAATTTAAAAGAGATTTTGGAAAAAAGAAATATGAAGGTAATAGATGAATATATTGGATTAGCTATGTTCATAAAGAACTGGAAGGGTACAGGCTTCAAATGTCCTTTTACAGTTACAGAAATTCGAGATAACAATGACTTAAAAGAGCATGTTAGAGTAAGTGCTGAGGTATGGGGATTAAATGCTAAATCAGAAGAAATAGCTTTTAATCAAAGACAACAGTATTTAAAACTACCATCAAAAAGGGGTAATTTCTTAGTAGCATTAGAGAATAATATGGGCATTGGAAATGCTAGTTATCGGTTAAGCAATGATAAAAGAGTAATATACCTTACAGGATCTGCGGTACTTCCACAATACAGGAAAAAGGGTATTTATCATGCATTACTAGATTATAGACTTAGTATGGCAAAACAAAAAGGTTGTATTTTGGCTACAGTACAAGCAAGAAGGGGCACTTCAGAGCCTATTTTGAGAAAGCTTGGGTTTAAAGAATACGGGACATACTATTTATTAGTAAAGGAGTGAGAGAATGCTTTTGCTATACGTGTTAACTGGACTATTTTTATTATTATCTTTAATATTGGATAGAGGAAAAACACAAAAGGCTATAAAAATAGCTTGGAAAAAATTTATTAATATTATGCCGTCTTTTATTATAATGTTAATGTTAGTTTCTATTACACTTTATTTGTTTCCAGATAAGCTTATTGTAAAATATTTAGGTGGAGAAAATATATATAAAGGTACATTTTTAGGATCAATTCTTGGATCGATTACATTAATGCCAGGATTCATAGTTTTTCCATTGAGTGGAATTTTGTTAAAAAAAGGAGTAAGTTATATGGTGTTGTCATCTTTTTCTACTACCTTGATGATGGTAGGTATTATAACCTTTCCTATTGAGAGTGAGTATTTTGGAACGAAATTGTCTCTCGCAAGAAATGTGTTGAGTTATTTTATAGCTTTAATTGTAGCAGCTGCTGTAGGAATACTATATGGGGAGGTTATACTGTGAAATTAAAGAAACAAAAGAAAAAAATAAACTATATTTTGTTTATTTTCTATCTTATATTTGTTGTACTTTCTTGGACATTCAATTATCAACCAGGGGTGCAAATTGGCATAAATTTTACTGATTTTGTTAAAAGTATGTTCAAAATTTTACCCTTTGCATTTATTTTAATTGGGTTATTTGAAGTATGGGTAAAAAGAGAGACTGTTGAAAAATATTTAGGACATGCTTCTGGATGCAAAGGATATTTTTGGGCAATTATTTTATCTAGCACAACTGTAGGAGGAGCTTATGTAGCTTTTCCTGTGGCATATTCTTTATATAGTAAAGGAGCAAAGCTAAGCGTAGTATTAACGTATATAGGATCTTCTGCAATCACTAGAATTCCCATGTCTATATTTGAAGCATCTTTTTTGGGAATCAAATTTACATTAATAAGGTTATTTGTTTCAATACCATTAGTAATACTAACTTCTTGGGCTATAGGAAAGAGGTTTTATTTAAAACCTGCTAAATAACTTAGTTAGTTACAGCTATATATTATCTACATTTATTTTGAATTATTTAATTTCTTTACATATATTTTTTATGGCAAAATGAAATTGTATTCAAAAAAGTTCAATCTAAAAAAACCTTGAGACATAATATTCAGTATGTTATAATATCTGATAAGAAAAAAGTATGTAGTGAAAAACTATTAGAGAATATGAAAAATGACGATAATGAAAGCTTCGATTATCTTGGTACTAAAGAGAGTCAGTGGCTGGTGTAAACTGATGTGCTAAATAATCTTTCCACTTTCGGAGTTGCTAGTGATAAACTAGAAGGCTTGTGACCTTTATTTCACTATGAAGTCGGTCATAATATGACAATTAGAGTGGCAACGCGGGAATTACTCTCGTCTCTTTTAATAGAGATGAGAGTTTTTTATTTTTAAAAATATAATTTTGAAAGGAGAGGGAAAATGTTAGATATTAACATGATTAGAGAAAAATCAGAAGAAATGAAAAGAGCACTTTTAAAGAGAATGGATAACGTTGATTTTACAGAGCTTCTTAAGTGGGATAAAGAGAGAAGAGAACTAATTGTAGAGTCTGAAAATCTTATGGCGAAGAGAAACAATGTATCGCTACAGATTTCAAAGCTAAAAAAAGCTGGTGAGAATGCACAAGAACAAATAGTTGAGATGAAGGCTGTATCAGATACTATTAAACAGCTTCAAAATAAGCTTACAGATATAGAAGTTAAGATTCAACACTTTTTAGAAAGACTACCAAATATTCCAGATGAAGATGTAGTTGCAGGAGGAAAAGAAAACAATGAAGTAATAAGAACATGGGGTAAACAACAAGAATTTGATTTTGAACCAAAAAATCACGTTGATTTAGTAACTGAATTAGGTTTAATTGACTACGAAAGAGGAGTAAAGCTAGGAGGTAATGGTTTTTGGTTATATAAAGGAGATGGAGCTTTACTTGAATGGGCATTACTGAATTATTTTGTTGAGGAACACAGAAAAGACGGTTATGAGTTTTTATTACCACCACACATTTTAACTTATCAGTGTGGTTATACAGCGGGACAATTTCCTAAGTTTGAAGAAGATGTTTTTTGTCTTGAAGGGGAAGAAAAGAAAGGGAATAAGCAGTTTTTACTACCAACCTCTGAGACTGCAATAGTAAATCTTCATCGTGATGAGATAATAAACGAAGATGATCTTCCTATAAAATATTTCGCATACACACCATGTTATAGGAAAGAAGCAGGTAGTCATAGGGCGAATGAAAGAGGTATGATAAGAGGTCATCAATTTAACAAGATTGAAATGTTCCAGTTAACAAGACCAGAAGATTCTAATAAAGCATTAGAAGAATTAATAGAGAAAAGCGAAAGACTTGTAAAGGGATTAGGACTTCATTATAGAGTAAGCAAACTTGCAGCTAAGGATTGTAGCCCATCTATGGCGAAAACTAATGACATAGAAGTTTGGATACCAAGTATGAAGGAGTATAAAGAAGTAAGCTCTGCTTCAAATTCAAATGATTATCAGGCAAGAAGAGGAAAGATAAGGTTAAGAAGAAATGATAGTAAAAGGAAAGAGTATATACACACATTAAATGCATCAGGATTAGCAACTAGTAGAATATTACCTGCATTAGTAGAACAGCACCAACAATCTGATGGAAGTGTTATTATTCCAGAGGTACTTAGAAAATGGGTTGGAAAAGAAAGATTATATCCTAAAAACAAGTAGACAACCGCTAAAGGACATCAAATGATGTCCATTTATCACACAACGTGTCAATAACCCCGACCCCTTGACAAGTCACCCACATGACTAACGTAAGTGTTAAATCAATGTTAAAAAGAGCTGATTTTATTGACATGACAAAAGAAAATAAGTAAAATACATATAGATACATTTAAATACATCTATATAAATAATACGAGGTGATTATATGATAGACAGTGTTGAAGGCAAAATAGAAATATTCAAAGCACTATCAGATAAGAACAGATTATTGATTTTAGAGATGCTTTCTTGTGGAGAGTTATGTGCCTGCCACATAATAGAGGGGTTAAAATTAACTCAACCTACTATTTCACATCATATGAAAATATTACAACAAGCAGGTCTTGTGAATGCTAGAAAAGAAGGTAAATGGATGAAATATTCTATTAACAATGAAATAGTAAACGAGATTTGTGATTTTATTAAACATACAACTTCTTATAAAAAAGAGTGTATTTGTAAAACAGTAAGTATAAGCTGTAGTTCAAGTAATAAAAAGTAAAACTAATGTTAGGAGGATTAAAATGTCAGATCAAGCAAAAAAGCAAACTAGTGGACTAGACTTTTTTGGCAAATACTTAACAATCTGGGTAGCATTGTGTATTGTAGTAGGAGTTGCAATTGGACATTTTATACCAGTATTCCCAGAAGTATTAAGTAAATTTGAATACGCACAAGTATCTATTCCAGTAGCAATACTTATTTGGCTCATGATATACCCTATGATGTTAAAAATAGATTTTTCAAGCATCATAGAAGCAACAAAAAAACCAAAAGGATTAACAGTAACGTGTGTAACAAATTGGTTAATAAAACCTTTTACTATGTATCTAATAGCAGCATTTTTCTTTAAAGTTGTGTTTAAATCACTTATACCTGTAGATTTAGCGTCAGATTATTTAGCAGGTGCAGTATTACTAGGAGCAGCTCCGTGTACAGCTATGGTTTTTGTTTGGAGTCACTTAACAAAAGGTGATCCAGCCTATACGGTAGTTCAGGTAGCAGTAAATGATATTATTTTATTATTTGCATTCACACCAATAGTTGCGTTTTTACTTGGAGTAAGCAATGTTATTGTACCTTATGATACACTGTTCTTATCTGTGATACTATTTGTTGTTATCCCATTATTAGGTGGATACCTATCAAGAAAATTTATAATAAGGAATAAAGGTGAGCAGTATTTTAATGATGTATTTTTAAAGAAATTTGATAATATAACTATAATTGGTTTGTTACTAACATTAGTAATTATATTTACATTCCAAGGAGATGACATAATAAATAATCCACTTCACATAGGATTAATAGCTGTACCTCTTATCATACAAACGTTCTTTATATTTTTCCTTGCATATTCTTGGGCAAAAGTATGGAAGCTACCACATAATATCGCTGCTCCAGGTGCAATGATTGGTGCAAGCAACTTTTTCGAACTTGCAGTAGCAGTCGCTATATCATTATTCGGGTTAAAATCTGGTGCTGCATTAGCTACGGTTGTAGGAGTATTAGTAGAAGTTCCATTAATGTTAACATTAGTAAAGATAGCAAATGATACTAAGCATTGGTTTACGAGCAAATGATAAAGGGAGGATTTAGATGAAGAAAAAAGTAGCTTTTGTATGCATACACAACTCATGTCGTTCACAAATGGCAGAGGCATTAGCAAAGAATTTAGGGAATGACATATTAGAAGTATACTCAGCAGGAACTGAAGAATATCCACAAATAAAACCTAAAGCTGTTCAGGTTATTGAAGAACTAGATATTGATATGAGTGAGCATTATCCGAAGCTTTTAAGTGATATTCCTGAAGAGATAGACATTCTGATTACTATGGGTTGTGGTGTTGTTTGTCCATTCATACCCTGTAAGCATCAAGAGGATTGGGGATTAGAGGACCCATCTGGAGGACCAATTGAAGGATTTAGAAAAACAAGAGATATCATAGAGGAAAAGGTTAAGAGGTTGATAGAGAGAGTAAAAAATAACGAATTATAACTACTAAGATAGGTGGGAGTAGAATCTCCTACCTAAGCCTCTATGTTTAGCTTTAGCTATAAGTAGATTACCAAAATCTTTGATTTTGAGTAAGTCACTTAGTTTCTTCATCAAATGAGTTCACTTTGTATATCTGTTAGCATAAGAGGATGCTACGTATGAATCTGGCTTGATTTTAGGTTCAAAACCCATCCCTGCAAAGTAGCTAGTCATTTCATTGATTAATCTTTTAGATGATCCATTATTACCAATATCTATATGAACCTCATGATGAAATTCAGCACCATAATCAATATAAGGTAAAATAATATTAATAATCTCATCAAGTATTTTTGGATTAAACATACACGCTATTTGCTGAGTTAAAAAGGTTTCAATAGATATCTTTTCTCTTATATTCATAATTCTTCTTGCTGTTCGATATCTACTCATACAACCCCATGCTCCTTCTCCCTTTCTATATATCATTATGGCTGAAATAAATACTGTACAATCGGTTTTCACCTGTGAATCTGTTCCTATTGCTAAAGTATATATTCCTCTAGGGTCGTGCTTTACAAAGCTTAGAATATTACTAAATACATCTATAAAGCTTATTCTTTTCATTGAACTATTAAAGAAAGAGATATTATTTAGATAACGATCAATATTTTTTTCCATACAATCTCCTCGACCATAAGACATAAAAATCTAAAATACATATAACAATCATTGAAAATATAAAACCTATAAAAAATCCATTGATTCCATAAAAAGGGTTTCCCACTAAGTAATACACACATATAATCTGTATAGCAATACCAATCAGTCTATGAAATGCAACAGATATCTGTTTTCCCATTCCATATAATATTCCTGATAACATATGTTGTAATGTAACAAATACAGTACCTAGTCCCATTATTTTGATAAAGCTGCCTACATATATATCATTAAATAAAAAAATTCCTAATTGTTTTGAATACAAAATGTAAATGACACTAAATATTATTGAAACTACAAAGGTTATTTTAAGTGACAAGCAAATGTCGTATTTTACTCGCTTGAATTCTTTTAGCTCTAAGTTTTCTGATAGACTAGGAATAACATTAATAACCAGAGCAGAGGTTATAATATGAGGGAAATATATTAATGGCATTGTCATTCCAAAAGCTCTTCCAAATACTCTAATAGCTTGAACTTTAGTATAACCTGCTTCAACAAGTTTTTGTGGAATTAATACTGCATTAAAAAATTGTGAAGATGTGGTTAGTAATCCTAATAGAACATCATAACCAAAACCTATCAACCTTACCAAGAATCAAACTACAGCAAGAATGATTGAACCATATAAAAATTTTGATTTTTGCAATGTTTCACCTCATAAGCTATTACTAATGTATATTAATTATTATTTATTCCTCTCCAGTAATATTACTGTATATTATATACTGCTTCAGTAAACATTATTTTGAAATATTGATATAGTATCAGTTACGTTGTTTGTTTTCGTATATAGTTAATGTAAGGTATTTAACCAATGTTGATAAATATGATAAAATAATTATGGAAAATAAGAACCTAAGTGATTTGTGATGGGGGAATATCCTATGAATATAATTCATGTTGATGTAGATGCTTTTTTTGCTGCTGTAGAGGAACTAGATTTTCCTTACTTAAAAGGAAAGCCTGTGATAGTTGGAGGTGGAGAAGATAGAGGGGTTGTGACTACTGCTAACTATATAGCTAGAAAATATGGAGTTCATTCAGCAATGCCTGGATTCAAAGCAAGAAGACTATGTCCAAACGGGTGTTTTCGTCCAGTAAGAATTAAAAGATATCAGGAAGTGTCCAGACATATATTTGAGATATTTTATCAGATTACTTCATTAGTCGAACCATTATCTATAGATGAGGCATATCTAGATGTGTCAGATTTAGATACAGACCCTGTAGAGGTTGCAAAACATCTAAAAAAAGAAGTAAAGAAAAATACTGGCTTAACAGTTTCTGTAGGAGTTTCATACAATAAATTTATAGCAAAGCTTGCTTCAGATTGGAATAAGCCTGACGGACTGAAGGTAATTACGAAAGATGAAGTTCCTGATATATTAAAGCCTCTTCCTGTAAGAAAGGTTTACGGTATAGGGAAAAAAACTTCAGATAGCTTAAATAAGAAAGGTATTTTCACTGTAGCTGATTTGCTAAATCTTTCTAACGAGTATATGTATAAAACGTATGGCAAATTTGGTCTAGAAATATATGAAAGAATAAGAGGTATAGATGATAGAAAAATCAAAACAGAAAGCAAAAGAAAATCGTTTGGAAGAGAAACTACTTTTCAGAACGATATTAACTCAAAAGAAGAAATGAAAAAGTACTTAGATATCTTTGCAAAAAATATATCCAAAGGACTTAATAAGAGGAACATACATGCAAAAACTGTGACTATAAAATTTAAAACATCTTCATTTGAAAATCATACAAAAAGTAAAACATTAGATAGATATATCCAGTCTTATGACAAGATTTTCGCTGCAGCTATAACGATATTAGAGGATATTGAATTTAAAGAACCAATAAGATTAATTGGACTCACTGTTTCAAATATAAAAGAAAATCAAATATATCAATTATCACTTTTTGATGAAGAGGTTTATAAAGGTTATGAATTATAGCAGGTTGCTATATTAATGTAATCTTTGTAATAGCCATGTATTTATATCATGTAAAACTTGACCTCTATTCTTTTCATCAAAAATTTCGTGAGTTAGATTTTTGTATATTTTTAGTTGTCTATCTGCTGAAGAAATATTAGTATGAAAATATTCGGAAGCTTTCTTTGAAATCACTCTATCTTTTTCACCATGAATCAAAAGGCAAGGAAGCGTATAATGGTGGATATTTTTTTTTAACCAATTCACACCATTTATTAAAAACTCTACATGTAGCTTGAGAGTAGATTCAGTTAGCATTAAGCTATCATTTTCATAAGATTCTATATCACGGTCAGGTTTGAAAAAGGTATTTATTACCTCCCTTCTTATTTTAAAATCAGAACAGAAAAAGTTAAGGATTTTTAGAAAGGATCCTGCTAACCCTCTAGTATAAACAGGTCTTAGTGTAGCTGCGCTAGAAAGTATTTGTCCATTTATTTTATTGCCGTATTTTATACCATAGATAGCTGCAATAAATCCTCCCATACTATATCCCATCATAAATATAGGAATATTATTATTTTCTTTATTAACTAGTTCAATTATGACATCAGTGTCTTCCATGAAATGATTAAAATCTTTAATGTATCCTTTTTTTCCTCCAGATCTACCATGTCCTCTCACATCAAATCTATATACACTATATCCGTAGTTATTAAACTCATTTTTAACATCTTCATATCTACCAAGATGCTCACTAAATCCATGTATAATAACTATTACTGCCTTGCTGTTCTGTGGGATATCCTTTGCGTAGTATATTTCAGTAGAATCAAATGAATCAATTGAACTTTCCGAAGATATAGTTTTTACCATTTAATATACACCCCGCTTAGTTATAATGATTTTTGTGAAAAGTTATATTACTATTAGTCAGTAGTTTTGAGTAACTGTCATAATATATTATCTCCATATAATAAATTGTTTATTATGTAGAATTCTTAGATGATAATTATTTCTAATTTTACAAGCTGGATATGAATATTATTAAGATTATTATTTAAACTAATTCTAAAGGAGGTGCTCGAATGATTGTAAGCAGAGCAAAAGAAATTCTAAATTCATCAAAGAATATTGAAGTAGTATATAATAATGAACCCATATGGATTGAAAATGTAAACGAGGAACGAGGAGTGGTATACGTAAAAAATCTAAGTAACAATCAGATGATGGAGGTACCAGTTACATCAATAACAGAAACAGGAAATACGCTAGAAATGTAACTATAGAGGGGCTATTATGCTCCTTTCTATCATATATTATTGAATTCTGAGCATAAGGCAATTGACAATAAATACTAAATAAACTATAATTATCTGTGGAAGTGTTATACTGAATTTGGAGGTAAATATATGCTAAGAGTTATTCTTATTTTTGCTTAATCAATTCAAACTGAATACAATAAAGAGAGTTTGCCCTATCATGAATAGGTCTGTTTGTTGTACTCTTTTTCATAAAGCAAAAATAATGATTACTTAGTTTATGGCATGTTATAAATTACTTTCATATACATTTATGATACAATTTCAATTTATATTGATAATGATTTCTATAATAAGAAAAGCATGATATATTATATGTTTTTTATTTGTATATGTTTTGTGAGACAAGCTGTAGATAAGATTATATCTTATTTATAGCTTTTTCTTTTATAATAAGCTTGTAAAAATACGATTAATATAAATTCTTTAGAAAAAAGCTATGAGGTGAGACCGTTGGTAAAATAATTAATAACTATAATTATGAGGTATAGGTAAAAAAAAAATAAAATAAAAAATGTAGAGGAGATGTATATAAATGAGTAGTAATACAAAAACACCAGAAGTAATGAATGAATTTTTTAATGTAAGAGCAGATAATTATGATGATCATATGAAAGGTAACGTAGGTTCATTTGATGAATTTTATAAAATGATTGCAACTCCTATAAAAGAAACAAATGAAAAAATACAAATATTAGATTTAGGATGTGGAACGGGCTTAGAGTTAGAGGCTATTTTCAAAAGAACTCCAAATGCTATGGTTACAGGTATAGATTTATCGAAGGAGATGCTTGAACAACTTAAGTCAAAATACAAAAAGTTTTCTGATCAGATAGCGCTTATTAATGCTTCATATACTTCACACAAATACAATCAGCAAAAATATGATTATGCTGTGTCAGTAATGACTGTTCACCATCTATTATGGGATGAAAAATTAGAGTTATACAAAAATATAAGAAATGCAATTAAAGAAGGAGGAATATACATAGAAGGAGATTATGTCGTTTCTGATGAGGAAGAAAAGGAAATGTTCATGGAATATGAAGAAAAAATGAAGCTTTTGGATAAAAATCAATTCTATCACATAGATATACCAATGTCAGAAGAAAATCAATTAAAGCTGTTTAAAGAAGCAGGTTTTTCTAAGGTAGAAATCGTTTTTGAAGCTGAATACAACAGAATTTTTGTTGCAACGGTATAACATTTATAATAAAGTGAACTCGGTTGATGAAGAAACTAAGTGATTTACTCAAAATCAAAGATTTTGGTAATCTACTTATAGCTAAAGCTAAACATCGAGGCTTATGTAGGAGATTCTACTCCTACATAAATATAGTGTAAGTTGTAGCACCAATTTATAGAAGTGAGTGTCTAATGATTTTAGATTAACAGTACTAAAAATAGACAATATATTCGAGAGTCTTAAATGACTCTCGATTTTTTTAGCTTATTTCCGGGGAAATTTTACAAAGGCAACTTCTTCTCTAAGAAAAAACGGGATTATAATATAAACTTACATAAAAAATATACATTTAGTGTCGAGATTTATTTTTTTTCTGTCTGAAATTATTTCATAAAATTCAGTATTATGTATGACTGGAATAATTACCAAGTCTATACTGCTTTACTATGTAGAACGTAAATAGATTAAATCTAAGGCAACATAAAAAAACTTCACAATTATCAAAAATCTACATATACTATTTATTATGAATAAAAAGCATTAAGTTAAATTAACATAATAATTCTTTACAATGCTTATGATAAGTATTATACTATTCAAGTTGTTAAAAATTGATTTTTATGTAACCGTATATGAAAGGGTGTCATGTATGAAGAAACAAAAAAAATTCGAAATAAGAAATGGTCACATAATATATAGAGATGAGTTAGAATTCAAAACACGATTACATGAACTGCTTTGGAAACTAAATATGAAAAGAAAAGGACTTATAGTGAGTGAGTTTATTATCAAGTAAAATATTTATATATTATTTTTTAATTACCTAATGTACAGTATATTATACTGTACATTAGGTAATTATTTTTTTGTCTAAAAACATGATTTCTTAGGAGTTTTACCTTGTTTATATATGTTAGTTAAGAATTAAGTCAAAGAACGTTTTACCTCCAGTTGAAGAATAAAGGAAATCACATAATAAATATTGTAAATTATAAAAGAATCCAAACTAATTTGGAGTCTTTTATAGTTTTTAACAAAACTTTAGAAGAACCGTTTGATTTATGGTATAATATTGACAATGAGTGAAGTATTTACATTTGAGTAAAAAGGTAATAGAATTATTAATAAAAGGAGGATAATAGGCAGTATGAAAAGTGACAAAACAACTGAAAGAAGGCTTATGAAAGAAAGTAAAAAGAAGCTTAGTTTCAGCAAACTAGGGATTAAGTTCATAATACCAGTTATACTAGTAATTATCATTTCTATTTCTTCCATTGGAATTATAGGTTATTTTTCTAACAGAGCTGAATTATTTAAATTGATGAATGAGATGACAAGCTATAAAGTTCAAGAAGTTGAGAAGCTTATTAAAGAAAGGGAAGAGCATGTTGAAATAACCAAACAAAATATTAATGAATATTTGATTATGACTACAAAAGTTATTGCAGAGTATATCAAACAAATTCCTGAATATGCACTTAATTATAAATTGACTAAGCTTGCAAATAAGCTAGGTATATCAGAAATTCATTTATCAGATGAAAATGGAATATTAACATGGGGTAATAAACCAGAGTTTTATGGTTATGATTTTAACTCATCAGAACAGTCAGCTATATTTATGGAGTCTCTTGAAAATAAAGATTTTATGTTAGCACAAGAACCAACTCCAAGGGGTGCAGATAATACATTATTTCAATATATTGGCGTTGCTAGACAGGACAAGCCAGGTATAGTACAGATTGGACTTGAACCTAAACAGATTCAAGATATGTTAGAGAGAATGAATATAACTACTATGTCTAAGTCCTTAAAATTTGGTAAGGGTGGATATATTGCTATATTAGATACAAATGGCATCATTTTGAGTCATTATGAAGAGGATATGATTGGCGAGGATGTAAAGCAATATGAATGGGGACAGAAAGTTGTTAGTGAAGGAAAAGGAAATTTTACTTTTGAGTTTGAAGGAAACGAAAAAGTTATTTCTTTTAATAAGTATGATGATAAATACATAATTTGTGCTATTGTACCAACAGATGAATACTTTAGTTTTACAAAGCACTTTATATGGAATGCAATAATTAATATTATTCTAGCTATTTTACTAGTAGTAATTTTTCTTATAGTAACTACTAATAGAAATTTAATAAATCCTATCAGACAGCTATTTTTAGCCATGCAAGAAGTGGGGAATGGCAATTTAGATGTAAGTATCAATAACCATAGAAAAGATGAAGTAGGTCAGCTTTTCAAGAGTTTCAGAGATATGATTGGCAAGCTACATAATGTTGTTATTAATATATCAGATAATTCAATAAAAATTAATGAGATTTCTGATGGACTTTCATCATCATGTGAACAAGTTTCAAATGCAGGACAGGAGGTAGCAAGTTCGATAAATGAAATAGTTGATGGTGCTAGTGATCAAGTAAATGAGATAAATAAGAGTATTACTGAATTAGATAGCTTGTCTTCTAGTATTGAAAATATGGATCAAAGTACTAAAATTATTAAAGAACAAGCATATAACATTAATAAGCACAATATTGAAGGAATTGAGGCTATAAACTCTCTGAAAGATAAAATATACGAGAATACTAAAGCAAGTGATATAGTTAATGAAAAAGTAGTTATGTTATCTCAAAGGTCAAATGAAATTGGGAATATAACTGATTCAATAACCTCTATTGCAGGACAGACAAGCTTATTAGCACTAAACGCATCAATTGAGGCTGCAAGGGCAGGGGAATCAGGCAAAGGCTTTGCAGTAGTAGCAGATGAAATTAGGTCTTTGGCAGAAGAATCATCAAACGCAGCAGATACTATTAATAGACTAATTAACTCAATTAAACAAGATGTAAGTGAAGCAGTAGTGTCTATGCAGGATGCAAATAATATTGTTAAAGATGTAAATGACGAGCTTGAAAATACTGTAAATGTGTTTGGTATTCTTAAAGATTCCAATGAGACTATTATTGAGTTAATAGACAATCTTAATAAAATCGCAGGACAGTTAAATAGCAATAAAGATATTGTTGCTGCTTCTGTCAACTCTGTAGCTTCAGTTGCAGAAGAAACTGTTGCATCTACACAAGAAATATCATCAGCTTCAGAGGAGCAATCAGCTACAGCCCACCAATTGCACTTAACTGCAATGCAGTTAAACGAGATATCGTGTGAGCTTGCAGAATTAGTTAAAATTTTTCATTTATCAAAATAACTCACAAAAACAAAGATAGGTAGTTTTCTACCTATCTTTGTTTTTATATGTTAGTATTATAAAAGCTCATTATCTAGTTGTTCCACTCATACCTCTTTCAGCTTGCTCAATCAATCTCTTAACCATGTAACCTCCAACATAACCGTTTTGTCTAGCTGTTAGAGTACCTTTATCCATTGTTTCATAGTTGCTCATTCCAAGCTCAGTAGCTATTTCATTTTTCATTTGAGTTAACGCTTGACGAGCTGCAGGAACTACTACATTATTTTTTCCAGTTGTATTGTTAGTCATCAGTTTTCACTCCTTTCCATTGTATATTTGTTACTGTAATAGTATTATGTGTAGAATCTTAATAAGTAAACAATGTAATTTTTTGTACTAATAGCTTACGATTCTAAAAAATATATATTATGTATATTGTGGTTATATTTTCATGATATCTAAAAAAATATTATTTTGAGTCCAAAAATTATAAGTATAATTCCCCCAAGAAACTCAGCATATTCTTTAACAAATCGTATCTTTCTTATATGTTTGCTAATATAGAAAGATAAACCTGTCAAAAATGAAGTAACTATTCCAACTATAATTGAATTTTTGTGTAGTATCCTCTTGAAATAAAAAATACTGAATGATGAAAAGCCAACAACTAAAGCATCAATGCTGACGCATATTCCCAATAATAGTATTAAAAGAAAATGTATTTTGGGTATATTTTTATCTTGAGATAAACCTTCCTTAAACATCAATATTCCAACAAACAGTATTATTGTGCCGCCGATAACATTAGGTATTGTAAATATATAAGTGTTAAACAGATTTCCAGCTAAACCACCAATATACACAAATAAATATTGAAAAAAACCAAACGATAATATAAATAATAAAGCAACTCTTTTGGTTATTTTTTTATCTATTCCAACAGATAAACCTACTCCGAATGCATCTAAACCTAGAGCAACAGCAATAACTCCTACATCAATTAGACTCATATAACTCACTCCTAAAAGAAATTATATATATATACTATTATTTAATAAGATCAATTTATTATTAAATCATGCAAAAAATGAAATATTTAGAATGTAAATAGTCTATATGAAATAGAAACTGTATTTAAGGGAATTCGTTTGATGAAGAAACTAAGTGACTTACTCAAAATCAAAGATTTTGGTAATCTACTTATAGCTAAAGCTAAACGTCAAGGCTTAGATAGAAAATTTTACTCCCATTTAAGTAGATAAAGTTGAAACACCCACTTATAGAAGTGAGTGTCTATTGGTTTTAGATTAAGGTGTGAAGTTGTTTTATATTAAATTATTATCAGTATTATTTTTAGCATTATAGATAAATCCTAATATTGCTCCTGAAAATCCTCCGATAATATGAGTTAATTGTGAGATATTATCATTACTAAATATTCCTTGGTAAACTTCTTGACCAATGTACATTAAAAGTACAAGAATAAAAGATAGAGGTATTTCTCCATCTTCCTTAATACCCGATATTGACCCTAAGACAATCATCATAAAAACTATCCCTGAAGCTCCCAAAAGAGCAGTAGAGAAAAATAACATATTAATAACTCCAGTTACTAATGCTGTGATAAGAATAGATTCTATCATTATGATGGAGCCGTATTTTTCCTCAAGCATTGAACCTATGACTAATATTAAACTCATATTGTAGAACCAATGCTGAAAATTAGCATGACCCAATACGTGAGATATTACTCTAAAGTATGTAAGAGGCGAAGTAAGACTACCTTTATAACAACTGAAATACTTTAATACAAAATGTCCATCTGTTACATACCCAATTATTAAAACTACAAAGCTTAATATTGCAAAAGTAAGAATTGTTGGGGAATTAAATTTAACTTTTTTTATTTTAAATTTCATACAAGCTATCAACTAAAAAAATATAGTTGATTACCCCCTTTCTGAATTGAGATTTCGAAAACAAGCAGTTTATTATATATATTACTTACACTATTATCAAAAGAGAGGATGAAGCATCCTCTCTTAGTTCACATATTTTTTATATTTTTAATACTACTACTTTTTTCTACCTAACTTATCCTTGTATTCATCTTGAAGCTCATGCATTCTTTTAGTACCTGAAAGTCTCTTTTGTCTTGCTTCTTCTTGAATTTTCTTAGTTTCGTCTATGCCTTGAACAATGGTTTGCCAAGTTTTTTCTAGAGTTTCAATTTTAACTGAGCTTCCAGATGCCAATTCAGCTGTAAGTTTAGACTGCATAGCAGTATTTTGAGCATTTCTCAATAATAATTCATTTGTCTTATCATCCAATGCTTTCATAGCTCTAGCTTGAATCGCCTGTCTTTTTAATGTTATTGCCTGAATCATTGCTTGTTTGAATATCGGAATAGTAATTATAAACGCTGAATTAATTTTTCTTACTAGGTTATAATTACCTTGTTGAATTAACTTAATTTGTGGCATAGTCTGCAATGATACAGTTTTAGCTAATTCTAGGTCGTATACTCTTTGCTCCATCATCTCTAATGCTCTAAGACCATTTGATAAATTCATTTGATTAATTTGCTCAGTAGATTGACTTGCCTTTAATTGTAAATCAGGAATAACCTCGTTCTTAACTTTTTGAACGATTATATTTCCAGCTTGTATATATTTCTCTATCATTTCATAGTACTCCATATTTTTATAAAACATTTCTTCTAGCATAGCATTTGAACCTTTTATTTCTGACTCATAATTGTTTAACGCAATATAAACTTTATCCATTTCACCACCCATAGTATGGTACTTTTTAAATAGATCCTCGATAGATTTTTTTGCTTTGCTAAAGAATTTTCCAATGAATCCGGATTTCTCTTCTTTAAAGTCTTTAATATCAAACTTATCCATAATTTTATTTAATTGCACAAGAAGTGTTCCGGAATCTTCCACTTTTGTAGTTTCTAGTGAATATAGTATTTTATCTGCAAATTTTGATATCTCTTGAGCAGTATCTTGCCCAAATCTTATAACTGATTCAGCGTTATTAATATCTAATTGATTTGATAGAGCTACAACTTCGGGTGAATTTTGAACCCTTAAAGCTATCTCGTTAGTCTCCTTCTCTAAGTTTACTGCATTTGGTTCACTTACTTGATTTGGTAATTGATTATTCATATTATTCCTCCTCGTTTTTAATTTATTGAGTTCTGCCAAAAAAATTCCCTAAAAAAGATTTAGCTTTTTTTACATTCAGTAAGTTAAAGTCTGGTAATTCTAGATCAAATTTAATTGTTTCTAGCTTATGTGTATCAAAGTACTTATTACATATTTTTTGTTCTATATTGTTGTAGCCTGTTGGAGTTAACAGCAAAATATCAAATCCTAGTAAGTTTAAGAAAGCTAGAACAATAGAGTCTTCGTCACTGAACATACTTTCGTTATTATCATAGATTATAATCTTAGGAACTTTAAATGGGTAATCAAATCGTTGAATAAGCTTCAATATTTTGTCATCTAAAGATAAAAGTGTCATAAGAATTTTAAGTTTAAATTCTTTAGTCATAGACATTTTCAACATATCCGAGACTAGTAGTTTGTTAATTTTATCAATAATAGTATCCTGTAAGGCAGTTTTTAAATACGCGTATTTATATGACTGATGCTTTAATAATCGTTTTTTATCTATCCCTTTGTTATTTATTAAAAAACTGGATGTATAAAGGTCAGATTGTTTAAACGTAGCTTTTGTAAAAGGAACATTATCAAATAACAGTACATGTTCAGCTGACTTAAATTGTTTTACTTCGTTCCAGTAAAGATTCAAATCATTATAGGTTCCACTGATCTTAGCAAATAGATTTGGAATATAAACAGTACCGTTTGTAATCTTAAAGCCAGTTCTCATCCTTGATTCTTCATCCCAAAGTATTTTAAGCTCATCATATGTGGACTTAAGTGTAACGTGTAAGGTTTTATACTCTTCAAATTGCCAGTGCTTATATACTCCATCTTCCTCATTATGAATTATCCTAGAAATTTGTTCTGATGCTCTAAAAGCATTAGTTTCAACTCTTACATATAGTTCTTCCTTAGGAAACTCTTTTAATGCAAACTTATTGCTAAAATGTAAAGACTTAGAATGAGTTTCTTTTTTGTCAATTAAGTTAAATGCTTCATCTGAAAAAGAGTTTAAATATAGAATGTCACAACCTATTTTTGACATTAAAATTAGGAAATAAATTTCATGTTGTTTTATATTACCATAATAGAGAATCTTAGGATTTTTTATCGGTGCATCAGAATTTTGATAGTTGACTCCTCGTAACATTTTCACGCTAAACTCATTAATCCATACAAGTAATTTTAGTGAGAAATTCTTGATTTTATTTAAGTTAATGTTTTTTTCATTCTCTAGATATAAATCTAGAACTGACTTAAAGCTTTTAATCAAAGTTGCGTTAAGTAATTCATTCTTTAAGTCTGGAAAAACTTTGTACTTAATTAATTTATGCATAAGGGGTTCTGTTTTAGAATTATCAAAATCTTTAAGTTCAGCCCAAATGTTTTGTGTTTTCTTAACTAGCTCCTGATTAGCTATCAAAGGAATTAATTCTGTAAATTTCATATAAAGATTATTAAATGATGTAAGTTTTTTATCTAGATTAAATACTTCGTTCAAATATTCTTCCTCTTTTTTGTCAGTACCAATATACCTACAAAAGTAAATAGGGGCAAAGGGTGTCGAACTATTTATATACCCAGCTCTGTGATTTAGTGGTGTAAATATATCTTCAAAAGGATTGTTTGAGACTTTGAGCGATACATAAACTGAGTCCTTGATGTTCAAGCTAAAATTTTCGTTATTTTGTTCAACTTCTACATTGGTAGATATAGGATTATTCACAGGAGCTACATATGATGGGAATTTTCTTAATTCTCCACTTTTCGGGAGCATAAAAACCTTAGAACATTCCTGTAATTTTCCACTGTTTTGAAAAGCAGCATCGGAGCTTGGGTTTATGTATAAAACATCTATGCCCAATGTGGATAAATAAGTTAAGAAATATATTTCATGTCTTTTAATATTGCCATAGAAAACAACCTTTGGATTAATGATATTACAATCAGTGTTCATATTAAAATCTGCTAATATTTTAGGTATATATTCATTTATCCACGCAAAGAATTTCAAGCAAAAGTTCTTAATTTTAGAGATATTGAGGCTACTTTCATTGTTGAAGTATATATTCATCAAATCAACGAATCTCTCGACTATAGATTGTCTATATAGATAGCTGGTTATATGAGGATATACATCGGCTTGCCTAATGTCATTTAAAAGATCATTTTTATGAGCTGCTAAAAGTGGATTGTACTTTTCCCAAATTGATTTTGTTTTTATGACAAGCTTATTGTAGCTTGTTAATGGAATACCATTTAGAAATTTTAAATATAGACTATCTAAATCTGTAAGTCTTCTGTCTAAATCCCTCAACTCATTATAATATGTGGTTTCATTTTCTTTGCTTCCTATGTATCTATAATAATAATTAGGAATAACTGGAGATTGACCGCTTTTAAATCCTATTCTTTTATCTATCGGCGTAAAAATGTCATTTAATAGGTTTGTAGACTCTTTTAAGGAAAATCTTATTATTTTTCTAGTATCTAGCACTTAAGTACCTCCTTTCTTAGATTTAGATTAATATTAACTTTAGGCTTAAATATAAACTATCTTAAAAACTACTTATTAAGAGTTTTATGTTTATTTATTAGATCTTCAATAGCTTCGTCAAATAGCTTAGATTTATTAATTCTTGTCTCTTTTGAAAGTGTTTCAAGTTTTTCTATTAAGTCAAGTCTTAACGTTGTAGTTATT
>DAOUQG010000071.1 GCA_030625765.1 Thermohalobacteraceae bacterium
CTTACCCTCTGGATTATCCTTTATCCTGTCCCAAATATCCAACGACACCTTAGCTTTATATTGTCCATATAGCTCTAGCTCGTCTTCATTTATTCCGATTTTTTTAGCTATATCCACTATTGGTAACATTTTAGCTTCTTGAGCAATTTGTATATCTGTTTTCAAAATAAACCCTCCTTAGTTTGTCATAATAAAAAAAATTACAACTCATACCTTAAAGCTTTTTCATAAAATTATCTATATTAATAATATATCTTGTATGAGTACCTTCTCCTATTTTCTTTTCTTGGTCATAGGCTTCTACTTTAAAGTAAAGCTTCTTACCATCTATTTTAACTAATCTTGATTTTGCAGTTACCTTCATTCCTACAGGAGTTGCTGCTAAATGCTTAACATCAACATGTATACCTACTGTTGCATAGCCTTCTCCTAGCTTGTCATCAACTGCTTTCAAGGCACTATTTTCCATAAGTCCTATCATCATTGGTGTAGCATAAACACTTATGTTTCCACTTCCAAATTTTGCAGCTGTATCATCCTCAGTTACTACCTTCTCTACAATTGCCTCCATATCTTCTCTTAGCCCAAAATCCACAATATCACCTCCTCATTATATATTTTTTCTGTTTAGCTTATTTTTATTATAAAGAATATAAAAAGATTTTAAGTTAATTTATTACTTTACTCGACTAATACATTACTTGAAAAAATAATTCCAAAACAATCAAAAACCAGTCCATCAAATATGACTGGTTTTTAGTTGCTTATAATAAGTTTTACATATCTACATTATCATCATTTTTATCAGTTGACTCAAGCACATTGTCCACTTCAACATCTGCGTTTATTTCAAAATTTTTATTAAGATCAATTTTATCGTGAGATTCATTTCCAAATATTTTTTCAAATTCCTCTGAATTTATTGTTTCTTTTTCTATTAATAATTCTGCAACTTTATGAAGCTTATCCATATTGTCTTGTAATAATCTTTGTGCTTTATCAAAAGCAGTATTGATTATTTGTCTCATCTCATTATCTATTTCAGCTGCAATTTGCTCACTATAATTTTTGCTTCTTCCTAAATCTCTACCAATGAAAACTTCGTTTTCATCATCACCGTAAGTCATAGGTCCAAGTTTCTCACTCATTCCATAATGAGTTACCATAGCTCTAGCTATTTTAGTAGCTCTTTCGATATCATTAGAAGCCCCTGTGCTAATATCATCCAAGACTAGCTTTTCAGCTACTCTACCACCTAATAACACTACTATTTGTTCTTCCATATGAGATTTTGACATATAACTTCTGTCTTCCTTTGGTAAATGCATTGTAAACCCGCCAGCACCACCTCTTGGCATTATAGTCACCATATGAACTGGATCTATATTAGGTAAGAATTTCGAAACTACAGCATGCCCAGCTTCATGATAAGCTGTTAAATTATTTTCTTTTGCGCTTCTAACTTTACTTCTCTTCTCAGGTCCAGCAACCACCTTGGTTATTGCCTCTTCAACAACTCTCATTGGAATCTTCTTTAAATTTTCTCTAGCAGATAGCAGTGCAGCTTCATTTAATAAATTTTCTAAATCAGCTGGTGTAAAACCTATAGTTCGCCTAGCTACTACTTTAAGATCTACATCATCATCTAGAGGTTTCTCCCTAGTATGAACCTTCAAAATTGCTTCTCTTCCCTTAATATCAGGTATTCCCACATGTACTTTTCTATCAAATCTACCTGGTCTTAGTAGCGCTGGATCTAAAATATCAGGACGGTTTGTCGCTGCTATAATAATTATTCCTTCGTTCTCACCAAATCCATCCATTTCTACTAGTAATTGATTTAGTGTCTGCTCTCTTTCATCATGTCCTCCACCTAGTCCGGCACCTCTTCTTCTACCTACAGCATCTATCTCATCTATAAATACTATACACGGTGAATTCTTTTTAGCGTTTTCAAATAAATCTCTTACACGTGAAGCTCCTACACCTACAAACATCTCAACAAAATCAGAACCACTTATACTAAAGAAAGGTACACCTGCTTCTCCAGAAACTGCTTTAGAAAGATACGTCTTACCAGTTCCAGGAGGTCCTACCATGAGTAACCCTTTTGGTATTCTAGCTCCTAGTTCAATAAATTTCTTTGGGTTTTTCAAGAAATCTACAATCTCTTGAAGTTCTTCTTTTTCTTCTTCAAACGCAGCAACATCATCAAAGGTAACCTTTTTAGCTTCATCATCCTTGTGCAATTTAGCTTTACTCTTTCCAAAGGACATAACTCGATTTCCTCCACCTTGTGACTGCTGCATAAATACAAACCAAAATATAATAAAAACAAGAATGATAAATATTGTTGGTAGCATTTGTAGGAACAATGGAGTACCTGGTACAGGTTCACCTATAACTTTTATTTGATTGGCTTCAACCTTGTCAGCTAAATATTTATCAACAAAGTCCGATTCTTCAACAGGATCTGGTAAATATGAATTGAATTTTGTTTCATCCTTAAAAGTACCAGTTATTTCATTATCAATAAATGTTATTGACTCAATGTTATTATTCTGTATTTCTTGTACTAGTTGGGTATAATCAATTTCTTTAGGCCTTACAACATCTCTTTGCATGTATTGAACAACTACTATTATAATTATAAATATTAGCAAGTAAAAGCTTATACCCCTAAAAAATCTTCTCACCTATTGTCCTCCTCCCATAGAGCAATCCCTTTCTATATATCAATATATTTTAACATAATAATGTTAAAAACACAACGTTTAATAAAGTATAATGTTACTTATAGTACTCTTCTTTTAAAATTGAAACAAATGGCGCATTTCTATATTTTCCAGCGAAATCTAATCCATAACCAACAACAAACTTATCAGGAATCACAAAACCAATATAATCTACTTCTACGTTTGCCTTTCTTTTTTCAGGCTTATCAAGAAGAGTACATATTTTTACACTATTAGGCTCTCTTGACTTTAAGTTTTCAACCAAATAGCTTAATGTTAGTCCTGTATCAATAATGTCCTCCACTATAAGAATATCTTTTCCTTTAATGCTTTCATCTAAATCCTTTATTATTTTTACAACTCCAGATGATTCAGCTGATTTTCCATAGCTAGATACTGCCATAAAATCAATTGTAACTGGCAACTCTATATGTTTAGCTAGATCTGTCAGAAAAAAAACCCCACCTTTTAATATGCATATAAGAACTAAGTCCTTTTCTTTATAATCGTTAGTGATTTTCTCACCTAATTCTTTTGCTTTTGCTTGAATATCTTCTGATGTCACAAGTACTTTTTCAATATAATCTCTCATGTTCTCTCTCCTCAATCTCTTTATGTTATTTTTGTTTCTTATACTCTAAAATTAAAACTCTTTTAGTTGTATCTGTTATTTTATATTTTTCACTAATTCTATAACCTACAACCCACAATATGTCCTCATCATTAACAACTAGAGGTATCTTCTCCCTTTCTTCTCTAGGAATTTTTTCATCAATAAAAAAATCTTTAATTTTTTTGCTGCCTTTCATGCCTATTGGAATAAACTTATCTCCCTTTCTTCTGTTCCTTACAAATAAACTACCCCTAACTTTATCATAATCAAATTTTTTAATAAACTTCGACTCAATCTTTAGATCAAAATCTTGAGTAGTAACTACCCTTGCTTCAAAAAAACTATCTAATTCCTCTATCCATGTAATTCCTTCATTATTGAGCATAACATTAAACTCACTATCTTTGTGCTTACTACCGTCCTTTTCAATTACTAAATAATTATAGCATATTCTCGCTATAATTTTACTAGAAATATAAATTCTTTTTCCTGTTGTACAATCCGAGCTTAAATCAATAATGCTAGATACATGTTTTTCTTCAATACCTTTAAGATGTCCATTAATTTTTTTAATAGTTCTTCTTAATACTCGACACTTTATTGCATAATTAAGCTTAGTAAATTTTTCATTAATTAGCATTATGTTATTAGGCTGCTCTTTAAAAACAACTTCTTCATAAGCAGTCTTAGCATATTCATTCAAAAAATAACTATCTTCTTGCATAACCTTTGAAGTCCTTACTAAAGTATCAATAATTCCAGTATTGAAATTTTTTTCTAGATAGGGAATTAACTCAAGTCTTATTTTATTTCTCTCATATATAGTTTCTAAATTTGACCTATCTATTCGTGGATTAATATTATTTAAATCACAATATTTCTCTATCTCATTTCTACTTATGTCTAGCAAAGGACGTATTATGTTACTATTTTTATATTTCATACCCTTTAACCCATCTAAACCAGTACCTCTAATAAATCTCATTATCAATGTTTCTGCTTGATCATTCTTATTATGTGCTACAGCTATTTTACCTCCTCCTAATTGAATTAAAATTTCTTCAAAAAACTTGTACCTTATTTCTCTTCCAGCTTCTTCTGATGAAAGCTTATGTTTTTTTGCATATTCATT
Organism: Thermohalobacteraceae bacterium; assembly: GCA_030625765.1. Lineage (GTDB taxonomy): Bacteria > Bacillota > Clostridia > Tissierellales > VENL01 > DAOUQG01. The sequence goes on from DAOUQG010000071.1 coordinate 4,481, forward strand.
CATATTTACTCTCTTTAAATAAAAAGGAATATTAAATTTTCTGCAATATCTTTCTACATACACTTCGTCTTTGTCGGCCTCTTCTCCTCTTATTCCATGATTAATATGTGCCACGTAGAGATTACATTTAAAAGTTTCATTAAGTTCATATAAAATGTTTAGAAGGGCCATAGAATCTGGTCCTCCTGATACCCCTAATAATACATTATCTTCTTTGTCAATTAAATTATGTTTTTTTATAGTGTTTTCTACCTTATTTTTCATGTTATCACCCAAGATTAAAATGTATATTATTAATTTCAACAATATAATATCTTTCTCTATTATAATATCTTTCTCCTTTATTTTAAATAATATTTATCGCTATAATTGTTACAAAAATGAAAATACTTACACTTACAATGAATAAAACATTAATTACGTCTATCCGTTCTTTCTTATTTAGAGAATGTTTCCTTAGATTTATTAATAATTGTTTTAATTCGTTCTCATATGAGTCAATATCACTGTACTTAACGCTGAGCCCATCGATTAGAACTCTTTCAATCTTAGAATGAATTTTTAATTTTCTAATTTTGCTAATGACATCAGTTATTTTATGTACTAATGGATTAAATTCTTTTTTTAACATCATTATTACAATTATCATTGCAACCCCAAAAACTGTTGCTTCATCATGGCTATATGTCTCGCCAATTCCCCATGACATCATATTATATGTTGGTGTATATTCCCTTATACCCCATTCACGATTGATTACACTTCCAAAATCAACAATAGTAATATTACAAATTTCGGTATCAATTAGTATATTTTCTAATTTTATATCAGTATACATATATCCTTTATTTTTAATAGCCTTAAATATTTTCAGCAATACTAAACCTATTCCTACAGCTTCTCTCAACCGAATGTTATAGCTTTTTATGAATTCCTTAAGATTTTTACCTTCAATATGTTCCATGATAAAAAAGTAAAAAGTGATATTTTTTGTTAAATTTACATAATCATCAATTTCATAAACCTTTGGTATTCCTTTCAAATCTCTAAACTCTTTCATCGCATTATATTCTCTTGTAATTGAGTTAATATCTTCACTTATTTTAACTGCTCTAATGTTTCCATGTTCATCTTTAACCTTATATACTTCACCAATACCACCATGTCCTATTTTGTCTAAAACTTTATATTTGTTACCATTCCACTTTCCGATTATTATATTTGGTATATCTAACATATATACATATCTCCTTAAAAAAACTGCAAAAAGCGGCTATATTTCCTTACATGCTTTCTGCAGTTTAAAAATTAAGTTTATTTGATTTATGAATAATATTTAAATTAGTTGCTTTTTTATATTATATTATCTGATAAAATAGCCTCTTCATCAAATTTAAGCAATCTATCGTGTTCTGAATTAACTCCACATTTTTTTTCAAGAAGCAGATTCATTGCACATTCTAACGCATATCCCGTTGGAGTTGTGCCACCTACCGAAATATTCTGAAATCCTCTCTCTAAATTAATAATGTCTTCAGTAAAGTCACATAATAGAGTATGATTTTCACCTTCTCTACCAGGATACCCAATGACAGCTATTTCAGTCTTACCTTTTCTAAGCCTTAGTACTCTCAATAAATTCAATATACTATTTTTTGCAATGTTTATTTTGTTTATCATACTACCACTGCAATCTATAATAATACAGCATTTTAAAGTTACCTCTTCTCCAAGCTTATCAATTATGTTAGTGATTTTTTTTCTACTTTCAGGATGAGTTTCCTTAATTTCAGTACCTAAAATATCTTTTAGTTCTTTATTTACAGCATGTTCTATAGTTTTATACACAGATGCTTGGGTTACCATTTCCATTGTTTTAGAAAAATTATTTATATCAGTAAATTCACAAATACCACCACCAGCGTCAGCAATATTCTGAACCTCAGCCATAGGGTTTTCCTTATCTTTACCCTCAATAATTCCTATAGTGCTTATAATTATTCCTTTTTTATTTGCACATTTTGCAACTGTAACTGGATTAACTCCAACATTTGATTCTCCATCAGTAACTAATATTATTTGTTTAAATTGAACATTTCCATCCATGTTTATCCCCTCCTGGATTTTTTTTGATTATTTCCAAAATAGCAAATAATATTCAATAAAAAAAGGACCATTTACGGTCCCTATCTCATTTTCCATATTTTTGTAACTAATACTGTCATATCATCTTTTTCTTGGTTTAGAAATGTATGTTTTGATTTTTTAATAATTTTGTCTGCAATTAATTGTGGATTATTGCTGTCAATAGTATTTATAAAGTCTACCATCCATCCTTCTTTATCTTCTTCTTCTACATTAGCATCTAAAACTCCATCTGACATAGTAATGATAAAATCTCCATCCTCTAACACTTGCTCATATATTTGAAAGTCAACTTCTTTTAAAATTCCAACTGGTAATGAGTGTGAATTTATCACTTTCACTCCATTTTTCTTCTTAATAAATGTTGGTGCTGATCCTATTTTAATAAATTGAGCTTTTGCAGTATAAAGATCTATCATTGACATATCTATGGTAGTAAATATTTCTTCAGTGGATTTTAATACTAAAATTGAATTAATAGTTCTTAAGGTTAACTCTTTATCAAATCCTGCTTCTATAAATTTCTCCAATAGAGAAATAGTTATGTCACTTTCTTGATTTGCTTTTTGACCCATTCCCATACCATCACTTAACGCAACATAGTAGTTATTTGCTCTTTCTCCAAAGGTATAATTGTCACCAGAAATATAATTAAATGACTCGTCTGACTTTGAAATTTTAGTTATTGCTCCAAACTTATTACATCTTATAAGCTTAAACCTAACTCTTTTACTATCTTTTGATTTATTATTTGCAAATTTGTTTCGTACTAATTTGAAGCCTACAGTATCTGAAACAATTGAAACTGCCTTTTCTATACTTTCATCCCTATTTTCATCAGTAGTGATCTCTAAAATAATCTCAAAATTCTCTTTATTTGATTCCGTCACAATTACTACCTTTACATCAATTCCGCAATTTTTCAAACTAGAAAATATATTTTTTTCTACATCCTCTTTAAAACTTACTTCATTTTGAATCTCATTCGCTAAATCTCTGATAATTTTTGAAACTCCATCAAGCTGTTGCGACACTAGTTGTCTGCTTTCAAGTATTTTGTTTTCCCATTCATAATTTAGCTTATATATATCAAATATATAATTACTCTTATTCGCAATGTCGTCTGGCTTAATGCATCTTTTTTTCAAATTGGTTGGTAGGTTGTTTTTTGAAATCGAACCATTCGTTTCTATTGAGTTCATAACATTAAACATTGAATAATATGTTGTATAAAAATCATTTTCCCAGCAAAATCTTCTCATTGAACAATTTTCACAAACTTCACTAGCAACAGTATCTACAAACTTTGATATATCAACTTGTTGAATAATCTTCTCTTTGTCAGCTACCCTATTAAATGTTGCTCCAAGTTCCTCAAATACTTGAGAAATTTCTTTTAATCTGCTAAAGGTAATATCCTTTACTCTATTGTTATATTTATCTTTTATTTTTGTACTACTATTAATTCCTACAATTATACTATTTTCGAAGTTCCTTATTACTTTTGATAAAAGAATTAGTAATACTGTAGCAATTAATACCTCTTCAAATCTAATAAACATATTGTTATATCCATTCATATAAAAAGATATTATTCCATTTCCAAGAACAAATCCCAGACAAGTACCGATCTTCCCCAAATCCTTAAATAAACCTGCTAATAATCCTGAAAATCCAAGTGCAGATATAAATAATGGCATATCCGGCGTTGACATACCACATACTACTCCAACAGTAACGCCAACTACAGTTCCCATTGCTGGTCCTTTTGAATATGAAAACAAAATAATTAGAAAAGCTCCTGCTATATTTTGTAACGAAAATTCCATTAAGGTTAAATCTTCAAGTCCTGATATTGCCAGCGAAATCATTATTGCACCACATATAATCTCTTCGTTTGTAAACACTCTATTTGAACTTTTAATCGTTGAAATACTGTAGCTAAAAATATATGTAAGAGTAAATACTATAACTCCTTCAAACCCAATCATAACCAAGTCATATAAAAAAAATTCTCCAAAGAACATAAAAATCAAACGAATAGACGTTAAGGTTATAAAGCTAATAAATGATAACTTAATCAGTGATTTATTAAATTTGTTAATAAAAAATATATTAATAATATATGATATCCATATTATTGTTAAATACTGATAGCAATCATATCCTTGTATTGAAAATAATCCAACTGATGAAGCTATAGGAATTAATATTGAATTACCATAACGTCCTACATAAGCAAATAAAAATGCAATCCCAAACGGAGTAAGTCCATCCATAATTGATACCCTAGAAACAAACACAGTTATTAAACTTATAGTAATTAGTTTTAAGCTTGTAATTGAAAATATTTGCTTTATTTCACTCGTAAGCTTATTTTTTCTGTTACGCACTTTTTTCTGTCCTAATGGATATAATTCTACTTTACTTATCATTTGAAAACATCACCTATCCTTTCGATTCGATAAAGTCATTTTAACAAATTGTAATTAAAATTTTTGTCAAGAAGGGTTGTCCTATAAAAAAAGTTTTTGACATTTTTAAAGATTGTTTTATTAAATACTCACAATTTATTAATTAAATGACACTTCATGTAATAGGATTAGTTCTGTTATATTAAGTTCTTTAAGGCAATGTGTCTTAGTTATTTTCTGTAATCGACATCTTTTTTTCTTTATTTATTCATTAGGTTTGATAAAAATGCTACGTGCAAAAAATGAAAAAACCGGGATTTACCCGGTTTACATTTTTTTATTACTATTACCTTTTTTATTTTCTCTACTTTTTAGCTGTTCCTGTCTTTCACTGCTATCTTTCAAGAAATTAGAAAGCTTATCTTCAAAAGACATGTATTTCTGCTTTCTATCATTTTTACGTCCCCAATCAATTTGTTCTGGCTGATTATTTCTCTTATCTTTAACTTTGACTTTTGGCTTAGCTTGTCTAATAGATAAACTTATCTTACCTTCATTGCTAATAGAAATAATCTTAACCTTTACCTTTTGATCCTTCTTGAGATAATCACTAACTTTTTTTACATACTCTTGAGAAATTTCAGAGATATGAACTAATCCAGTTTTCCCTTCCGGTAATTGAACAAATGCTCCAAATTCAGTTATTCCTGAAATCACTCCTTCAACTACCTTTCCTACAGTAACGGGCATAAATTAGATACTCCTCCTTTAAAAAATTATCTTAACTAACTATTACAGTATATATCATACTATATAATATGTCAAACTGTTATATTTAGTCCTTTATACCTTTTACAAATTTATTTTTATTTTTATCTATATAAATAGTTTCACCGGGTTTTACCATGCCTAACTCTTCTCTAGCAATTTTTTCAATATAATCTAGTGTATAAGCATATTGAATTATTCCTTCAATTTCAATTAGTTCATCATTCAGTAGCTGAATTTGTTTTTCTTTATGAGCTTTTTCTTCATTTAATTCCTTAATCATATTTTGCTGATTTAAAAAAACAGAAATTCCATAAATTAAAACACCTAATATAATTATATGTCTTAGTCTAAATCTTCTTTTCTTAATTCGTTGTTTAGTCCTTTTATTCACACTATATCATCCTTCGTATTTTAAAATAAACTAAAAAATACAGAATTACATATATTATTATTCTATATTTAGTTTTATATTCCTTTATATTTTTTCTAAAACCTATTTATTTACTTTGACACTTTATTTCTTAAATATAATTTTTTTTGTATTTTTGATATTATCACTGACTACTCTAAATGGCAGTTTAGCCTTTCTTTTTAGATTAGTATATTCCTTTTTCACCTTTTTACATCCCTTTTGATAAGGTGAATATAAAAGCCTCATTAAAGCTTTGAAAGGATATATAACAATTGAAAACATATATTTTATTGCATTTGCTATTGCTTTTACTATATGTACGAGAATTGTAATAACTATTTTACTTAATAACTTGTTATATAAGAATGCACCTAATAAGAACCCTATAAATATATATCCTCTTAATTCTCCCCAATTGCTAAAAATAAGTACATAAAGCGCAACCAAAGAAACAGATATCCAAAACATTAAATCCTCAAAAAATGTAGCTACTCTTTTTGGTTTAAAAAAATATCTAAAAATCCTATATATATCATAAATAAATCCGATAATTATTCCACCATAAACAGTTGCAAAAAAAATATACACTTGGCTATGAGCATAACTTTCCATTTTATCACCTCTAATACCAGTAATATTTAAAATTAAAACCAATGGCTTTAACCATCGGTTTTACTTAAACATTTTAGATAGTAACCCACTTCCTTTAGTACTAGATAAACCCTTATCACTATAAGTTATTCCATTAATAGTACCTTCTATCAATACATTCCCATCATCTAGATTTAATTTACTTATATTTAATGAGTGTCCCTTAATGTTTAATATTCCTTTGTTAGTTAAAATAATAATTGCATTTTCATTAAAATTCTCAACATGCTCTACTCCCGAAATACTTAGTCTCTCTCTATTTTCTAAGATAATATTTTGATTTCTATTTGTTTGAACCTTATCAGTCATCCTACTCCCCTCCATACTTTTTTATCCATTGACTAACAATTCTAATACTCCCACTAATAATGTGGGAGTAAAAATTGAATAGACACTGGATTGGTTCAGCTTAAGTATAAGTAGACACCCAAAATCTGTGATTTTGCGTTGGTCACATAGTAGTTTCATCAGATTGCCAAAATCTTAGATTTTGTGCAAGTCACTTATACAGTGTGCAATTTCAGATGAGGTAAAAACTCCATCTGAAATAAGTTTCACTTTATAGTCCAAGCTCTTTTGTAATTTTTCTCATAGAATTTAG